>JARGFU010000005.1 GCA_029210625.1 Deltaproteobacteria bacterium
GAAGCCGCCGAAGGCCCCGTTGCCCCCCTGGCCGCCGGGGCCGCCGAAGCCGCCGTCGCCGCCCCGGCCGCCGGGGCCACGCCGGATGCGATTGTCGGTGATCCGGGGCAGGCCGGCGGCGCTGGTGGGGGCGCCGAAGTAGGCGAGGATCGCGATGGAGGCCCCGCCGTCGCCGCCGGGGTTCCCGCCCCGGCCGCCGCAGCCGCCCGCGCCGCCGCCGCCGCCGCTGGCGCCCTGCTCGTGCTGCTGGCAGCCGCCGCTGGCGAAGCGGGCGGTGCCGCCGCCCGCGCCACCGCCACCGCCACCATCGCCGATCGCGCCGGCCCCGCCCGCGGTGCCGGCGGCCGGCGAGGGCACCCAGAAGGTGCCGGAGATCGAGCCGTAGCGCCCGGTGCAGCCGCCCCCGCCGTTGCCCGGGGAGCCGTCCTGACCGTCCAGGCCGTCGCCGCCGATGTTGGTCTGGATGCTGGAGGGCCAGCCACTCTCGGTCGCGTGCGAGCACTCGGGTCCGCTGAAGTCGTCGTAGCTCCAGTCGTGGCCGCCGGCCCCGTTCTTCCCCAGCGGGAGGACCGAGTAGGCCTGCTGCGCGCCCCGCACCGGGCTCGCGCCCCAGTCGAAGACCGGGCAGATGGCGCTCCCGCCCGGGTTGCCGTTCGCCTGGCCGCAGGTCGTGTTCCTGCCGGCCAGGCCGCCCGCGACCACCAGGGTGGCGGGGCAGACGCCGACCACCGGCACGCTGTCGATCCCGGCGCGGCCGTCGAGGGCGGCGGAGGCCTGGCGGCCGAAGCCCTGAGCGCCGGTGGAGCCCCGGCCCCCGGCGCCGGCGTGGCCGCCCCGGATGACGTTGTTCTGGAACACGACCCCCGGCCCCACGTTCCGCAGGTAGACGGCGATCGAGGGGGCGCCGTCCTGATCGTCGGCGGTGCCCGGCGCGACGTCCCGGCCCAGGAGGTGGAAGCCGCTGACGATCGTGGTGGCGGCGCCGTGCCCCACGTTGATGAGGTTCATGGCGCCCGGTGAGGCGGGCGCCGGCGGCGGGCCCGCCTGCACCGTGGTCGCGTGGACCGTGATCTCGCGGGAGAGGAAGTCTGGCGCGTAGCCGCCGAAGAGCTGCATCCCCTCGGTCAGGCGCAGGTTCTCTTCGTAGACGCCCTCCGCGACGAGGATGTAGCGCTTGCCGGAGGTGGGGAAGGCCACGAGGGCCTGGCGGATCGTCCGGAAGGGATCGCTCATCGTCCCGGTGCCCTGGCCGCTGCGGCCGCCCCAGACGAAGAGCGCGTGCCCGATGACGCCGTCGACGCCGTCACAGTTCTCGTCGACGTACTCGCTGCCCGGCTCGGGGAAGGCGCCGCGATCCGGGAGGTCGGTCGCGGTGTTGCCCCGCACCCGGCGGCACTCGCAGCCGTTCCCGGGCAGGCCGTCCACGTCGACCCACTCGTAGTCGATCCCGCCGACGGTCTCGGTGACGCAGGCCCCCATCTCGCAGGTCGGGAAGGGCAGCGCGGCGTTGCAGGTGCCGGTGGCGTGGACGATCTCGGGCACCCAGTAGGCGCTGCAGTCGTTGTTGCAGAAGCCGCAGTGGGCGTCGGTGTCGTAGCGGCCGGTGGCCGGGTTGAGGTAGCCCTCGTCGATGTCGCCGTCGCAGTCGTTGTCGAGCTCGTCGCAGATCTCGACGATCGCGGAGATGTCGCAGCTGCTCCAGTCCTGGGTGCCGCCGCTGGCCGCGCAGGTCTCGTAGCCCTGGCAGAAGTCGACGTTGCAGCCCCGGACGGTGCCCAGGTGGTCCGCGTCGCAGAGGCAGGTGTCGGTGGTGGGCTGGCACTGGCTGCCCTGCGCGTGGGGCTCGCAGGCGTAGCCGGTCGGGCAGGTCGTCCCGTAGGCCGAGCCCGGGGCGCAGTCCCGGCCGCAGAAGCGCTCCGGGCCCTCCTCGATGCAGTGGCTGCCGGGCGCCACGCAGTCATCGTCGGTGTTGCAGGGCTGGCAGAGGGTGTCCGGCAGCCGCAGGCAGATCGTCCCCTCGAGGTAGGGGAAGGTGCCGGCCTCGCAGGCCGTGGCGATGCAGCGTGCCGCGCCCTCGTGGATCTCGCAGAGGGTGGCCGTCGCGTGGGGGATGATGGCGTCGCAGTCGATGCCGCAGCCGCCGCAGTGCTCTCGCTGGAAGTAGAGCCCGGCGTCGTCCACGAAGTCCTCGTCGGTGACCCCGTCGCAGTTGTTGTCCGCGCCGTCGCAGCGCTCGGCCTCGGGCAGGGGGGCGTCGCAGAGCCAGCCGCTCGCGCCGGCGCAGGTCTCGGTGCCGCTGCAGGTCCAGTCGCCGAGGGTGGCCGAGCAGGGGCGAGGCTCCAGGCCCTCGTCGATCCTGCCCTCGCAGTCGTCGTCGATGCCGTTGCAGAGCTCGGGGACCGGCTCCCGCGCGGAGCACTCCGACCAGCCGCCGGGGACCTCGCAGAGCTCCTGGCCGCTGCAGATGCCCAGCTCGTTCTGGCGCAGGCAGCCCCGCAGCTGCCCCTCGGAGGACGGACCGCAGGCGCAGGTGCCGGCGTCGGGCAGGCACTGCCGGTCGATCTCGCCCTCGCCCATCACCACGTCGGTGCAGTGGTAGCCCTCGGGGCAGGGCTCGAAGGTGCAGTCCCGGGCGCAGCCGGGCAGGCCGTCGAGGTCGGCGTCCAGGCAGCGGTCGCCGCCGGAGAGGTTGCAGTCGGCGTCCTCCAGGCAGGCCTGGCAGAGCACGTCGCGATCGACGACGCAGAGGCCGAGGGACTCCACCTCGCCCCGGGGGTCGAGCACCTCCCGGCAGGCCCAGCCCTCGGGGCAGCCGGTGCTGCAGGGGAGGGTGCAGAAGGCCCCCTGGAGGTCCGGGAGGCAGTAGCCGGAGAGGCAGCGGTCGTTGCTCTCGCAGAGCTCGCCGAAGCCCAGCTTCCCCGGCCCGGCGTCGGTGGCGATCTTCTCCACGCAGACCGCGTCCACGCAGTCGAAGCCCTCGGGGCAGTCGGCCTCGAAGACGCAGGGGCAGACCCCGTCCTGGCAGCGGCGGTCGCCCAGCTCGGAGCGCGAGCAGGCGGCGCCCGCGAGGAGGAGGAGGAGCCCGGCCCAGGGGAGGGCGCTGCGCGTGAGGCGATCCATCATCAGAAGGTCCTGAAGTTCGCGGAGTCGCCGCTCTGGCCCGCGCCGCCGTCGCCGCCGGCGGGTCCGGGGCCTCCGGGGCCGCCCGGGCCCCCGCTCGGGGCCGCCAGGGGAGGATCGAAGGTGTTCGCCGCCGCGTAGTCGGTGGCGCCGAGGCGGTTGCCGGCGATCCCGTAGGCCACGCCGCCGCAGCCACCGCCGCCGCCGCCGCCCGCGCCGCCGTCGCCACCCCGGCCGCCCTTGCCGCCGGTGCCCGCGCACCAGGCCGGGGGCTGCGCGATGCCGCCGTTGCCGCCCTGGCCGCCGAGGCCGCCGTGCCCGCCGAAGCCGCCGGGGCCGCCGCCGCCGCCGGCGCCGAGGCGGACGAGGTTCCCCTGCACCACCGGGGGAGCGGGGACCGACTGGTTGAAGGTCAGCAGGACGCCGAAGGAGCCGCCGCCGGAGCCGCCGGGGCCGCCTCCGAGGCCGCCGCAGCCGCCGGCGCCGCCGCCGCCGCCCGTGGCGCCGAGGTCGCCGAGCCGGCTCCCCTGGGTGCAGGTCGAGGGGTTCTGGTTGATGACGCAGCCGCCCGCGCCGCCGCCGCCGCCGCCGGTGGCGGCGCCGCCCGCGTCACCGCGGGTCCCGCTGCGCGGCCGCCAGGTGCTGCCGGTCACGCGGCCGACGGGATCCGCGCAGCCGCCGCCGCCCGCGCCGTCGCCGCCGTTCTGGCCGGAGCGCGCGGGCTTGCCCACCATGTCCTGGCCGACCAGGCAGTCGTACTTGCAGTAGTCGGCGAACTGCGGCGTGAGGGCCGAGGAGTAGGCGCCGTTGTTGCCGCCGATCCCGTTGCCGTTCGCGGTGCTGCGGTAGCCCTGGGGATCGACGCTGCCGTCGGCGGCCGCCCCGCGGTTGCCGTCGGCCCCCGAGCAGCTCGCGTTGAGCCCGGCGGCGCCGCCCGGCTGGCGCTCGTTGGCGCAGGAGGCCGTCGTGCACTCCACCGAGTCGCGGCCGTCCCCGCCGAAGCCCCCGGAGCGTCCGCTGCGCGCGGTGGCGCCGGCGCCTCCCTCGCCGGCCAGGCCGGCGACGATGACGTTGTTGCGGATCTCGACGGCGTCCGTGCAGTTGTCGAGGGCGATGGCGATGCTGTTCTCGCCGGGCTGGCCCGCCCCGGGCTTGAAGGTCACGTCGTAGCCGTGGACCACGAAGCCGGCGAAGACCGTGCGGCCGGAGCTGATGTTGCGGGCGTTGACCACGCCTCGCGGCGGCACCGGGAGGGAGAAGTCCGGCTCGGGGCCGGCGAGGATCGTCGGGTTGGCCACGGGATCGCGCTCGCCGAAGTCGGCGGTGTAGCCGCCGTGGAGCTCGAGGCCCGGCAGCAGCTCGATCGTCTCCTCGTAGTAGCCGGCCGCGACCAGCACCTGGCTGTGCCGCGTGGGATCGAAGGCGGCGAGGGCGGCGCCGATGGTGGTGTAGGGGCGCTCCCGGGTGCCCTGGCCGCTCGCGCTGCCGGACCAGACGAAGAGCGCGCTGGTGGCCTCGCCGTCGACGCCGTCGCAGTCCCGGTCGAGGTAGGGGGCGCCGGCGACGGGGTAGGTGTCGTGGAGATCCGGCAGGTCGGTGCCGGTGCCCAGCGCGGTCGGACACTCGCAGCCGTTCGCGCTCGTCTCGTCGGCGTCGACCCACTGCAGCTCGATCTGGCAGGCGCCGTTCACGCAGGCGCTCGGGGCTCCGAAGCGGCTCACGCAGGTGGCGTCGCCGGTGCAGGTGAGGGCGCAGCTTCCTCCCAGGCAGGGGCCGCCGCTGCAGTCGGCGTCGGAGGTGCAGGCCTGGCTGCACTGGTGCCGGAGGGGGTCGCAGCGCCAGCCGCCGGGGCAGTCGGCGTCGATCCGGCAGGCGCCGCCCCCGCCCATCTCCTCCCGGGTGCAGGCGACGATCTCGCAGACGGGCGGCCGGCCCGCGCCCTGGGGCACGCAGCCGCCGATGGCGTGCTGGATCGACTCGCTCCAGTGGCTGCGGCAGTCCTCGTAGCACTGCCCGCAGTGCTCGTCGGTGTCGTAGGTCCCCGTGCCCCGGGTGTCGATGAAGGGGGTGTCGGCGGTGCCGTCGCAGTCGTTGTCGAGGCCGTCGCAGACCTCGATGGAGGTCAGGGAGGCGTCGCAGTCGTTCCAGGCCGGCTCCCCCGCCGCGTCGGCCTCGCACTGCTGCACCCCGAGGCAGGTCTGCCCGGCGTCGCCGCGCAGCAGGCAGGGGCGGTCGGCGCCGAGCCGCTCGGCGTTGCAGTCGCAGCTGCCCACGTCCGGCAGGCAGACCGGGGCGCCGCCGAAGCTCTGGCAGGTGTGCCCCTCCGGGCAGCAGCCCTGCTCACCGAGGCGACCGGTGCAGCCGCCATAGGGTGCGTCGGCGCCGCAGCCCTGGAGGCAGGAGTCGTGGGGATCCTCGCCGACGCGCCCGCAGCGGTCGGTGCTGAAGCCGCAGTCCCCCAGGCTCGTGCAGGGGCGGCACTGGGAGGAGGCGTTCTCGCGGCAGAGGACCGGGCCGAGCTCGGGGTAGGGGGCGAAGCCGGGCGCGCAGGCCAGGGGCACGCAGGTGGGGCCGCCCGCCCGCACCTCGCAGGTGGCGGCGTCGCTGCGCTCCGGCGCCAGGTCGTGCAGCACCCGGAAGCAGTCGAGCTCGCAGCTGCCGCAGTGCTCGGGGTGCACGTAGTCCCCGCTGGGGTCGAGGAAGTCCTCGTCGGTGCTGCCGTCGCAGTCGTTGTCGAGGCCGTCGCAGAGCTCCGCCTCCGGGTCGGTGGCGCCGCAGAGCCACTCGAAGGTGCCCGCGGCGGCGGCCTGGCAGGTCCAGGTGCCGCGGCAGTTCTCGGCGGCGCCCTTCTGGCAGGCGGGGTAGGGCAGGTCGAGGGGGAGCGCGGAGATGTCGACCGAGGGATCGTCGGCGTCGATCAGCCCGTCGCAGTCGTTGTCGAGGCCGTCGCAGATCTCCGGCTCGGCCACCGGGGCCTCGCAGGCGCCCCACTGGCCGTCCTCGCCGCAGACCTGCTTCCCGGAGCAGCTGCCGTTGTCGTTGCGCACGGTGCAGCCCCGGGTGAGCCCGGCGTTGGCGGGCGTGCAGGCGCAGGTGCCGGTCTCGGGCACGCACTGGGCGACCGTGCTCTCGCCGGCGCTCACCTCGGTGCAGAGGAAGCCCTCCGGGCACGCCCCCCCCAGGGTGCAGTCCAGGGCGCAGCCCCGCACGCCCTCGAGCTCGAGGCAGAGGTCCCCGAAGGCGGGGTTGCAGTGGTCGTCCACCGAGCACTCGGCGCAGAGCCGGTCGAGGTGCTCGACGCAGAGGTCGACCTCGGGGTCACCGGGCCGCCGCTTGCAGTCCCAGCCCTCGGGGCAGGGGTGCGCGGGGTCGCACTCCCGGCTGCAGATCCGGCGCTGGCCCGAGCTGTGGTCGATGCAGTAGCCCGAGACGCACTCCAGGTCCTCGAAGCAGAACTCGCCGAACTCGAGCACGGCTCCCGGGGGATAGCGCGAGCAGAAGCCGTTCACGCAGGAGAGGGGCTGCGGGCACTCCCGGTCCTCGGTGCACTCGCAGGCCTCCGTGTTGCGGCAGTCGACCGGGGGGTCTTCCAGGTAGCCCAGGCGGCAGCCGGCGGCCCCGAGCCCGAGGGCCAGGAGCAGGAGGAGACCCGAGGAGGAGGAGTGAGACCGCATCTCGACTCCGAAGACTACCTGGCCTGCCACCCTGCGTCCCCCTTAACAATGGCTGACAGCTGACAGCTGATAGCTGACAGCTTCCGCGCCTACGCCGGCTCCTCCACCGGCCGCCCGACGAAGCGGATCACCCCGAAGAGCGCCATGGCCCCGAGCCCCAGGCCGACGGGGTAGGGCGCCCCCAGCGCCCACCAGACGTAGCCGAAGAGCCCGGCCGCGACCATCGAGGTCAGCGCGTAGGGGATCTGAGTCCGCACGTGGTCGAGGTGGTCCGAGCCGCTGGCGATGCTCGACATCACGGTGGTGTCCGAGATGGGCGAGCAGTGGTCGCCGAAGATGGCGCCGTCGAGGACGGCGGCGGCGGCCACGAAGAGGGCCTCCTCTCCGCCGAGGTGGTAGGCCAGGGGCACGGCGGTGGGGATGAGGATGCCCATCGTCCCCCAGGAGGTGCCGGTGGCGAAGGCCACGAAGGCGGCCAGGATGAAGATGATCAGGGGCAGGGCACTCACCGAGATCGAGTCCTGCAGCCAGGCGATGAGGAAGTGCGAGGTCCCCACGTCGTCGCAGGCGGCCTTGATGCCCCAGGCGAGGATGAGCACCACCACGGCGGGCGCCATGGACCAGACCCCGCGGGCGTAGGAGCGGACGATGGCGTCGGGCGAGAGCAGGCGGTGCAGGCGCGCCAGGGCGACCACCAGCGCGCTGCCGGCGAGGGCGGCCATGGCCAGGACGAAGGTGGAGTTCTCCGCGCCGCCGAAGGCGTCCCGCCAGAGGGCATAGGTGAAGAAGCGGGCGGGGTCGGCGGAGAGCTGCGCCCCGCCGCCGCCGTCGAGGAAGAGCCCGACGCCCGCGCCGAGGATCACCACCAGGATGGGGAGGAGGGCCACGTGCGCCAGGGGCCGCACCCCGGGCTCCATGGCCACGCGCTCCATCCCGGCTCCCGAGAGGGGCTCGGCCCCGTCGCGCAGCACCTTGCCCTCGTGCAGGGCGCGGCGCTCGGCTTGCAGCATCGGGCCGTAGTCGCGCTGCAGCCAGATCAGCAGGATCAGGAAGACCAGGGTGAAGCCGCAGTAGAAGCGGTAGGGCAGGGCGGCGAAGAAGAGCTGGTAGCCGTCCAGGCCCAGGCCGAGGGAGGTGCCGAGGTCCCCGAAGAGGCCGACCTCGTAGCCGATCCACGTGGAGATCAGCGCCACCCCGGCCACCGGCGCGCTGGTGGAGTCGACCAGGTAGGCCAGCTTCTCCCGGGAGATGCGCAGCTTGTCGGTGAGGCCCCGCATGGTCGTGCCGACCACGATGGTGTTGGCGTAGTCGTCGAAGAAGATGGCCAGGCCCATGCCCATGGTGGCGCCCTGGGTGGCCCGCCGGGTGCGGGCCCGGGTGGCGATCCGATCGACGATGCCCTGCACGCCCCCGGCGCGGGTGGCGACGCCCACCATGCCGATGAGGGCGGTGGTGAAGACCAGGATCCAGATCTTGAAGGCGTCCGAGGCCGTCGCCGCCCAGAGGTACTCCTTCAGGCCGTAGTCCACGCCGAGGAGGGTGAGGTCGGGGGCCGAGAGGAGGGCGGCCAGGGCGATGGCCGAGATCAGCGAGGGGAAGAGGCGGCGGGTGGCGAAGGCCAGGAGGATCGCCAGCAGGGGGGGCGTGAGCGCCCAGACCGAGATCAGGCGGCGCTCGGTCTTCGCCGTGGCGGGCGGGCCGGCGCCGGGGCGGGAGAGCTCGATCGCCGCCGAGAGAGAGGCGGTCTCCTCGTCGAAGCCGAGGTAGGCCCGCAGCTCGCCGTCCACCACCTCCCCGGCGGCGGCCTCGCGGATCCAGGGCGCGGCCGAGAAGGTGCGCCGGGCGATCTCGCGCTCGCCCTCCTCGCCGCCGCTCACGACGAGGGTCAGGCGCAGGGGCTCCTCGGGCTCGCCCGCGGCCTTCTTCAGATCGGGCAGGAGCTTCTCGGTCACCGCGAGGGAGGTCGCGACCCGGCCGTGCGCTCCGCCGCGGTCGACCAGCAACACGACGACCAGCAGGCCGAGGACCACGGCCGAGGCCCGCAGCAGCAACGCCCGGTCCGGCCGCCAGCGCAGCAGCTTCTCTCCCAATCCCTTGAATCCCATCCCGGGCCGGTCCTATCACGAGCGGCGCCGGGAGCTGAACCTCGCTTCAGCGGGAGTCCAGCAGCGCGACGACCTCCTCGTGCCCGTGGCGCCGGGCGAGGTCGCGGGCCGTCTGCCCGCGCTCGTCGCGCAGGGCGGGATCGGCGCCGTGCTCGAGGAGCACCCGCACCACCTCCCGGTGGCCCCGCTCGGCGGCGCTCATCAGGGGGGTCCGCGAGGCCAGGGGATCCCGGGCGTCGATGTTGGCACCGTGCCGCAGGAGGAGCGCGGCCACCCGGGCGTGCCCCTCCCGGCAGGTCTCGTGGAGGGCGCGGCTGGCCCGCCAGTGGCGGCGGATGTCGGGGTCCATCCCGGCCTCGAGGAAGAGCCGGACGTTCTCGAGCTCGCCGGCCCGGGCCTGCTCTCGCAGCTCCCGCGCGGTGTACTCCATCCCCGCGCTGCGGATCTGCCGGACGATCTTCGGCTTGCCCCGCTCGACCCGCGGCGTGGGGCGGCAGCCCCCGAGGCAGGTCGGCACGGCGCCCAGGAGGAGTAGCAGGGCGAGCCCGGTGGGCAGGAGGTGGAGGTGGGCTGAGGGCATGACGGCTCCCTCTCTCCCTCACCCTAGGCACCCGGGCGGGCGGGCGGCCGCCCTCAGCTGCCGCCGAGGTCGTGGCGGCGCAGCTTCTCGTGGAGGGTCGAGCGGTGGAGGCCGGCCATGGCCGCGGCGCGGCTGATGTTGCCGCCGGCGCGCTCGAGGAGGTCCTCGAGGTAGGCGCGCTCGAAGGCCAGGCGGGCCGCCCGGAAGGTGCTGCTCCCGGCGTTGGGGAGGAGGCCCTCGCCGCCGCCGCCGCCGGACTTGCCGGCGATCCGGGCCGGCAGGTCACCCGGCTCGAGGCGCTCGCCGGAGGCGACGAGGACCCCGTGCTCGATGGCGTGGGCCAGCTCCCGGACGTTGCCGGGCCAGGGGTAGGCGATGAGGCGCTGGAGGGTCGCCGAGGAGACGGTGTGGGACTTGCCGGTCTTCTCGGTGGTCGCCTTGAGGAAGTGATCCACCAGCAGGGGGATGTCCTCGGGGCGCTCGCGCAGCGGCGGCAGGTGCACCCGCACGGTGTCGATCCGGTAGAGGAGGTCGTGGCGGAAGCCGCCCTCGGCGACCATCTCCTCGGGATCCCGGTTGGTGGCGGCGACCAGGCGGATGTCGACCTTCTCGGTGCGGTCGCCGCCCACCGGCATGACCTCGCCGGTCTCGAGCACCCGCAGGAGCTTGGCCTGCTGGGCCAGGGGCATCTCGCCGATCTCGTCGAGGAAGAGGGTGCCCCCGCTGGCCTCGCGGAAGTGGCCGGGCCGCGCGCGCATCGCGCCGGTGAAGGCGCCCTTCTCGTGCCCGAAGAGCTCCGACTCCAGCAGGGTCTCGGTGATGGCCGCGCAGTTCACTGAGAGGAAGGTGTTCTTCTTGCGGGCGGAGAGGCCGTGGAGGGCGCGGGCGACGAGCTCCTTGCCCGTGCCGCTCTCGCCGGTGACCAGCACCGGGTAGTCGACCGGCGCCACCCGCCGGACCAGCTCGAAGAGCTCCTGCATCGGCCGGCTCTGGCCGATGAGGTTGTCGAGGCGGTTCTTCTTCTCGACCTCGGCGCGCAGCAGCCGGTTCTCGCGGACCAGCGCCTGGTGGGCGAGGGCGCGGTCGACCAGGATGGTCAGCTCCTCTGGCTCGATGGGCTTCTTGAGGTAGTCGTAGGCGCCGACCTTCATCGCCTTCACCGCCGTCTCGATGGTGGCGTAGGCGGTGACCAGGATCACCGGCAGGTCGGGGCCGCGCTCGCGGATCGACTCCAGGAGGGCGAGGCCGTCCATCTCGGGCATGCAGAGATCGGTGATGACCAGATCGATCACGCCCCGGTCGATCACCTCGAGGGCCTCGCGCGCGGAGGCGGCCGCGACGCAGCGGTGACCGCGCCCCTCGAGGTAGCCCTGCAGGAAGGTCCGGGCGGACTGCTGGTCGTCGACGACGAGGATGGTGGTGTCTCGGCTCATGATGTCTCTCCCTTGCCCCCGTCGCGGCGCGTGCCCGGGCCTCCGAAGATCCCCCCGAGGAGCTCCCGCTTGCCCTCCTCGTCGGCCTGCAGATCCCGCGGCGCGTCCTTGCGGGCGACCGGCAGGACCAGGACGAAGCGAGCCCCCTTGCCCGGCCGCGGCTCGAAGCGCAGCTCCCCGCCGTGGAGCTCGAGGATGCGGCGGGCGATGGGCAGCCCGAGGCCGGTGCCCTCGCCCATGGGCTTGGTCGTGTAGAAGGGCTCGAAGATGCGGCGGGCCGCCTCGGGCTCGATGCCCGGTCCGTCGTCGTCGACGGTGATCGAGCAGGTCTCGTCGGCGCAGCAGCAGGAGCTGACCTCGAGGTGGCCGCCCTTGCCCATCGCCTGGATCGCGTTGACGAAGAGGTTGAGCAGCACCTGGGTGAGGAGCTGGGGATCGCCCCAGACCCTGCAGCCGGGATCCGCCAGCCCCGAGGTGTCGATGGCGACGCCCCGGTGCCGGGCGTGGACCTCGGCCAGGGCGAGGGCCTCCCGCACCAGCACGGGGATCTGCAGCTCGACCGTGGGCACCGGCTCGGTGCGGGCCAGCTGGAGCGCTCGCTGCATCAGGTCGGAGGCGGCCCGCACCTCGTCCCGGATCCCGGCGACGAGGGTGCTGATCCGCTCGTCGGTCTCTCCGGCCCGCTGGGCAGCCAGCTCGGCGTGCCCCCGGATGGCGTTGAGGTGGTTGCCGATCTGGTGGGCCATGCCAGCCGAGAGGGTGCCGAGGCTGGCGAGGCGCTCGGACTGGAGCACCTGGGCCTCGAGGGCCCGCCAGGTCGAGAGGTCCTCGAGGATCACGATCACCGGGGCGTCGGCGTCGGCGGCGCCCTCGGCCGCCTGGTGGATCCGGGCCCGCAGGCTCCGGCGCCCGGGCCCACCGGAGGGATCCTCGGCCTCGGGCAGGGGGAAGGTCTCGCCGTGGCCGGTGCGCACCACCCGCAGGACCGCGGCGCTCAGGTGCTCACCCAGCACCAGGCACTCGTCCCGATCCTCGGGCGCCTTGTCCTCGGGGCAGGGGACCGTCAGCCACTCCCGGGCGACCCGGTTGGCGGCGAGGATCCGGGCCTCGCGGTCGCAGACGAGGATGGCGTCCTCGATCGAGTCGAGGATCGCCTCGCGCTGCTCGGCGCTGTGGGCGAGGTCGGCGCTGACCACCTCGACCTGGTGGCGCAGCTTCTGGTTGAGATCCTCGGCGCGCGCCCGCTCGGCCTGGATCCGCTCGGTGAAGTCGACGAGGCGGCGCTGCACGACGCCCAGCTCGCCGTGGGCCGGACCCTCCGGGGGCAGGGAGTAGACCTCGTCCCCCTCGTAGAGCGCGGTGGCCAGGTCGACCAGGGGCTGGCTGAAGCGCCGCGCCAGCCAGAGGGTCAGGCCGCCGCCCAGGGCCACCCAGAAGAGGGCGGAGTAGAGGGCGGTGGTCACCAGGGTCCGCAGGCGCTCGCGGGGCTCGTCGGAGGTGAAGGTGCAGAAGACGTAGCCGACGATCTCGTCCCCGTGGATGATCGGGGCGCGGGCCACGAGCTCCAGGGGGCGGGAGGCCACCGCCCAGATCGAGGAGGGCGTGGCGCGCAGGCGCAGGTGGCTCGCCTGGGCGATCCGCTCGGGCGTGGGCTCCTCGCCGGCGAAGCCGACCAGGCTCCCGTGCTCGTCGAGGACGGCGAAGGAGTGCACCTCCAGCACCCGGGCCACGCGCTCGGCGTAGGGCTCGAGCTCCGGGAGGGTGTCGGCGTCGAGGAGGCCCTCCTCCCCCGGCTCCCACTTCTGGGCGATGGCGCCGGCGACGCTCATCAGCACCAGGCGGGCGCGCAGGGAGAGCTCCTCCTGCACGGCCATGGAGCTCACGACCAGCGACTGCATCGTCTGGCCGAGGACGACGAGCACCACGATGGCGCTGGCGAGGGTCGCCAGCTTGACCCGGATGCTGACGGTGAGGAGGCCCTCTTGCATCAGCGGATGCTCCCCGCCCCCCGGGAGAAGGTGTGGCAGTGGACGCAGAGCTCCTCGGGGTGGTGGCTCTCCATCCCCCCGTGGCACCCGCGGCAGGCCTGGCGCGTCGCCGACCAGTTGTGGGGCTCGTGGCAGCTGCCGCAGTCGTCGTGATCCTCCAGCTTGTGGAGGCCCAGCAGGTCCTGCTCCCGGTGGCACTCCGCGCAGGGGACGATGGCGCTGCCCTCGGACTCCTCCCCGCCGTGGGGCCGGTGGCAGGCGGCGCAGAGGAACTGCATGGGGGCGTCGGGCTTCACCACGACCGGCCGCTCCTGCCGCTCGTGGCAGGCCAGGCAGCTGGCGCGGGTGGGGCGGATCTTCTCTCCCTCCCCCATGAAGTCGTGGCAGGCGAGGCAGTGAGAGCTGTCGTGCAGGCCGCAGCCCGGGCTGTGCCCCGGGTGGCAGCCCTGGCAGGTGCTGCGGGCCGGGCGGTCGAAGTGCATCTCCTGCCCGTGGCAGTCGGTGCAAGAGATGTCCTTGGCGTCGAGGTGCCGCTGGTGCCCGGTGGCGTTCGCGATCGAGGGCCAGCGCTCGTCGTGGGTGGCGTGGCAGCCGGCGCAGCTCTCGAGCTGGATCGGCGCGTGGCTGCGGCGCTCACCCTCGTTGCTCCCGGTCGAGACGTAGAGGGTCAGCACCCGGAGCCCGTCTTCCAGCGTGCCGTGGTGGCACTGCTGGCAACGCAGCTCCCGGTGCTGAGCCTTCGCCCACACCTCGATCTCCGGCGCGATCTCGTGACAGGTCCGGCAGAAGGAGGGGCTGTTCTCGACGTAGTTGCGGAAGGCGAGGGTGGCGCCGATGCAACCCAGCAGACCCGCCAGGATCAGCAGGTGCAGGGTGGGTCGAAGCCAGCGGCTGTGGGGCATGGTGCCGTCACTCCTCGGGGGTCGGCGCCTCCTCGGCTCCCTCCTCGGTGCCCTCCTCCGGGGTGCCCTCCTCGGGCGCCGTGCGGATGGGGAGCTCCTCGGCGTCGTGGCAGTCGAGGCAGACCTGAGTGTAGAGGCCCAGCGACTGGTGCCAGGTGGCCTGGTGGCACTCGACGCAGTCGCGGCTGACGTCCTGCTCCTCGAAGTGCATCCCGTGCGGGAAGTTCCCGCCCTCCTCGAAGCGGCCCTTGTTGTGGCAGGCGAAGCAGGCGCTCTCGGCGACGCCGTTGACCACGACCTCGCCCTCGACGGCCTTGCCCTTCGCCGGCGAGGCCTCGGCCTTCCCGGGCTCCGGGGTCTTCACCGCGGCGGGCTTCGCCGTCTCGCCGGGCGCGGAGAGCTCGGCGATGCGGTTGCGGATGGCGGAGGCGTCGCTGATGAGCACGACCACGGCCGCGAGGACCACGATCGCCAGGGCGCCATAGGACCAGCGCCGGCGGGCGTGCCAGAGATCGTGGGCGGGCTTGCGCGGGGGCTTCTTGCCGAACTGCTTCTCGTAGGCGCCTCGGTGCTCCTCGTAGTAAGCCTCGGCCGGCATGGTGCCGTTCAGCCAGACCCAGCTCATCGGGAAGACCGTGGGCCGCAGGTGCACGTTGTAGAAGTGCCAGAGGAAGATGGCGAGGATGGCCAGCAGGGCCTCGTCGCTGTGGACGATCTGCCCCAGGGAGATGGCGTGCCCGGGCAGGACCTTGGCGAACCAGGTGGGGAACCAGAGCAGGAGCCCCGAGCCGCCCATGATGGCGACGCCCCAGAAGACGGCCCAGTAGTCGAACTTCTCGTGGTAGGCCCAGTTGCCGAAGTCGGGGCGCTCCTTCCGCAGGCCGAAGAAGTAGCCGAGGTTGGCGAAGAGGTCGCGCACGTCCTTCGGCGCCGGGACCAGGCCCAGGGAGAGGTTGCCGCGGGCGAAGCGGATGCCCAGGTAGAGCAGGTGGTAGACGGCCGAGATCAGCATCACCACGCCGGCGATCCGGTGGATCAGGGCGAGGGTGGCCTGGCCGCCGAGGAACTCGGTCATCCGCAGGGAGGCCTCGGTGCTCGCCGCCTTAAGCGGCCAGCCGGTGACCCCCAGGACGATGAAGGACAAAAGCATCAGGCCGTGCTGCAAGCGCATGTGGATGTCGAAGCGCTTGACCGGAAGCTCCGCGGGCGGCGCCTCCTCGTCGTCGGCCTCCGAGAACTCGGGGTGGTGCGCCCGGGTGCTGCGGAAGAAGTCGGCGCCGATGTGCAGGAAGAGCAGGAAGATCGTGCCGAGGGTGAGCAGGGAGAAGGCGAAGGCGGTGAAGCCGCCCCAGAAGTCGGTGTCGAAGCGGTGGGGGACGTGGGAGATGGCGTGGGTGAAGCTCTCGCTCGCCCCGGGGTGGCAGGTCTCGCAGGTGGCGACCCGGTTGTCGGCGTGCACCGTCGAGCGCGGATCGTCCTCGGGGAAGATCGCGTGGCCGCCGTGGCAGTCGGTGCAGACCGCGGCGCGGTCGTTGCCCAGGGAGATCATCTTGCCGTGGATGGTCTCGCGATAGGTGTCGACCACCTCGGCCTGGGCGCCGCCCTCACTGGGGAACTCGTGGCAGGCGATGCAGCGGGCCGCGAGCTCCTTCTTCATCTTCGGAGCGGTGGAGACCAGGTGCGGGCTGCCGTGGCAGTCGGCGCAGAGCGGCGCCCGATCGGGGCGCTCCTGGTTGGCCTCGCTGCCGTGGATGCTCTCCTTCCAGGCCTCGTAGGGCTCGTCGTGGCAGTCCAGGCAGGCGAGGTAGGCGTCCGAGACCCGCTCCCCGTAGGGGGCGAGCTTCGCGAGGGCCGCGCGATCCTCCTGTGAGAGGTCGCCGGCCACGTGGGGATTGAAGGTCCGCGAGCGGTGGCAGTCGGTGCACTCGACGTCGGCGTGGGGGCCGTCCTCCCCCTGGCCGGCCTTGAAGCCGGCGACGGCCTCGGCGTGGCAGACGGCGCAGCCGGAGGTGGGATCGACGCTGGGGGGGAGGACCGAAGGCTCCGCCTGGAGACCTGTCGGGATTGCCAGAGCAAGGATGCAGAGAAGCGATCCGAGGGGGGGGAATTTCATGGTGGGAGCTCCATGGTGATACGACGAACGCGCCCTCTCACGGGGCGCGTTCGCATCGAGATGTCTGGACCCTAGTCACCGGGTCGGGAATGGCCGTCAGCTGTCGGAATTTGCCGCCGCCAGGGCCTCCTGACCGGCCTCGGCCTTGATGGTGGAGCGGGCGAGGGCGTGGAGGGTGCTACCCACGACGGCGCCCACCACGACGAAGACGCCGGCGGTGGCGAGGAGGCCGGCCACCATGCCGAAGATGGTGATGCCCCGGGCCATCACGCTCGCGTCCACCGGGTGGCCGAGGAGGCCCGCGGCGAGGCTGGCGCCGGCGAAGCCGCCGTAGACCAGGGAGGGGAGGAGGCCGACGGCGAGGAAGGCGACGAGGCCGAGCAGGCCGCCACCGAAGGCGAAGGTGCGCTCACCGGAGTTCGAGGTGTTCTGGGTCTTCATGATCGTCTCCTGGAGTTGGGGAGTGGGGGAGTCGGTGTTCCGTGTTCGCTTTCCCTTCATTCCAAGACTGGTGCCAAGGTCGAATCCTCGTGATTTCAGGTACTTGGGATCGGGTGGGGTGTCGTATTTCCCCGACGCTTTCTGTCTCGAACTCCCTTCGACTAAATGATTTCAGTAGTTTGGGTGGTGTGTCGGATTCGCCGGACACCCCCTGCGGGAAAAGGGGAAGGCCCGCGGGAGGGGGGAGAGGGGGTCGATTGACACGATCTCCCGGTCGCCAGTACCGTCGGCGCCGTGGCGCGTAACCGGCCAGAACGAGGGCGTCGGCGGGGTCTGAAGGCCCTGGGAGCCCTGCTCCTCTGCGGCGCCCTCGCCGGGAGCGCGGCGCCGGCCCTGGCCCAGAAGGGCGGGAACACCACGATCACCTCCCGGACCGCCTCCACGGCCTCGGAGTTCATCGCCGAGGCGAAGATCCTCTTCGACAACAACGAGCTCTCCGCGGCGGAGGACCGCCTGGAGAAGGCCATCGTCGCGCCGACGGCGAACGATCTGAACACCACCGAGCAGCTCGACCTCTGGACCTACCTCGCGGTGATCCGGCTGCGCCTCGGGCGGCCCGAGCCGGCCAAGGAGGCCTTCGGCCAGGCGCTGAAGATCAAGCCCACCCACGAGATCAGCCGCCGGCTGGCCTCGACCAAGGTGCTGCAGTTCTTCGAGCGCTTCCGGGAGGAGGAGCTGCGCGAGACCCGCGCCTCGATCAAGCACAGCCCGCCGGCCGAGCAGTTCGGCTTCGGGGCGGCGCTGGAGCTCTCGGCCTATGTCGTCGATCGCACCGACACGGTGGTGAAGCTGAACGTCTACTTCCGCCTGAAGGGGACGACCGACGACTACTCCTCGACGAGCTTCACCCGGGACCCGGCCGACGCGACCCACTTCAAGGGCGTCATCCCCTACCTCTTCGGCGATCAGCTGCAGCCCTTCGAGGTGGAGTACTACCTCGCGGCGGTCACCGCCTCGGACGAGTGGGTGGCCACCCGGGGCAGCGTGAAGGCGCCGATGGTCTTCAAGGTGGAGGGCGGCCGCGCCCCGGACCTCGAGCCGGACCAGCCCCGGCTCGTCTCCCGCTGGTGGTTCTGGACCGGCGTCGGGGTGCTGGTGGCGGGCGCGGCGGCCGGCGGAGTCTACGGCTACGCGGCGACCCGGCCCCTGCCGGAGACCGGCTCGGCCCTGGTGGTGATCCGATGAGGCGCCGCATCCTCGGCCTCGCCTCCGCGCTCGCGCTGCTCGCGCTCCCCGCCTGTGGCGGCGAGGAGGGTGGGGGAGCGACCTTCGCCGTGGATCGGCAGGCCCTCCTCGACCGGGGGCTGCTCTCCCTGGTGGTGGAGCCCTACGCCGGCGAGGACCTCTCCGGCGGCCTCGTGGACTGCGACCGCCTGGTCCGGGCCTACGACGCGACCACCGACTTCTCCCCCATCGGCGCCTCCCAGGTGATCGAGCTCAGCGGCGAGAACTCGGTGACGGTGGAGATCCCGGATCTCCAGCCCGGTATCGCCTTCTTCCTGGTGGTCGGCTACGACGGCGCCGGCGGGATCGGCACGATCACCCAGGCGGGCTGCGGCGAGGCCGTCATCCGGCGGGGTGAGAAGAGCGCGGTCACGGTGGCCCTGCGGGACGTGCCCTAGGCCCTGCGGGCGCCAGGGGGCGACGTTCTCGCACCCGGGGTGAAAAAGTTGACCGGAGGGATCCTCCCTCTACGATGGCCTCGAACCGTCGATCCTCGGGAGGACCCGCCGCATGTCTCGAGCCCAGGCCATCTCCGCACACCTCGCGACTCTGCCCGCCGAACACGCCCCCGCGCCGCGCCCGCAGGCGAAGCGGCCCTCCGCTCCGACCCCGGCCCGGATCGATCCGCAGATGGCCGCCGCCCTGATCGAGCTGCTCCGGGAGCAGCGCGTCGACGCCTCCGGCGAGATCGCCGACGACCTCGCGGCTCGCGGCTCGGACGGAATGGTCTGCGCCTTCCTCGGCGACGATCTGCGCGAGATCGCCCACTCCCTGGCCGACGTGGAGGCCTGGGTGCAGGGCACCCTCGACGTCCTCGAGCGGCCGAGCGCCGCGACCCTCTTCGAGCAGGCGGTCGAGGTGCAGGTGCTCTCCGACATCGAGCACCTCTTCCAGACCGTGGACAACCTGCGCCGCCGCCTGATGCAGGCCAGCGTCGGTCTGCGCTAGGCCATGCGGGAGCGCCTGGAGGCCGTGCTGCGGCGGGTCGAGGTCTCGATCCGCTGGTACGAGGACCTCGTGCGCCGCTTCCAGGCCTTGCCCCACCGCCTCGAGCCGGTCTTCCGCCGCATCGAGGCGGGGCTGCATCGCCTCGAGCCGCACTACCACCGCCTCGAGCGCTCCCTGCGCCACCAGGGACCGCGGCTCGTCCGCCGCATCGCGCCCTCGCTGCGCCGCCTCGAACCCTCGCTCCGGCGCCTCGAGCCCACCTATCGGTGGCTGGAGCGCCGCCCCCTGGCGGCGATCGGCCTGGTGGCCGCGGTGGGCGCCGCCCTGCTCCTGACCGCCGCCGCCCTCGGGGGCGGTGAGGGCCGGGGTCCCCGCTCGGTCTACCGGGCGATGGGGGACGCCGGCTGGGAGCAGGTCGAGGCCCCCCGGGCCAGCCCCCTGCGGGTGCCCGACCGGCGCCCGCGGGTGCTCTAGCCTTCGATCTGACATTCGGCTGGCACCTATCAGGGCACCTATCAGGTCGGCCCTAAACAGGCACTATAGTGCCGATCGGGGCAGTGTTCACTTGACAGGTCCGCGCTGGATGTGCGCACTTCCTGGGCTCCTGCTGCGCAACCATCGAGGGTCCCATGAGGTACGCAGAGACCGGGTTCAATCTCGAGATCGATCTGACACGTGGAAGTATAGAGCGTGTTCCCTCGGACCCCCGCTACACCGAGCAGCACCTCGGCGGGCTGGGCACCAACGCCCGGATCTTCTGGGACCGGGTGCCCCCCGAGACCGACGCCTTCGACCCCGAGAACCTCCTCATCTTCGGCGCGGGCCTCCTGGCCGGCACGCCGGTGCCCAGCGGCAACCGGACGATCGTCTCCTCGATCTCGCCCCAGACCAAGCTCTTCGGCTTCTCGATGATGGGCGGCTTCTTTGGCCCTGAGCTCAAGCACGCCGGCTACGACAAGATCATCCTGCGCGGGAAGTCGCCGGAGTGGGTCTACCTCTGGATCCACGACGACAAGGTCGAGCTGCGCGACGCCACGATGCTGAAGGGCCTCGGCACCCTGGAGTCCGCCGAGCTGATCCGCCAGGAGCTCGAGGAGCCCGAGGCGGCGGTCGCCTCTATCGGCCTCGCCGGTGAGAACCGGGTCTTCTTCGCCTCCATCGAGCAGGGCCGCTCCTCGGCCAGCCGGATGGGGCTCGGCGCGGTCATGGGCGACAAGAAGCTCAAGGCCATCGCGGTGAAGGGCAGCGGCGATCTCAACATCGCCAAGCCCCTCGAGTTCCTGAAGATCTGCAACGAGGCCCTGCGCTTCATCGAGCACCGCAACGACAACCCCATCCCCGGCGTGATGCCCATCCTGGCCGGCCTTGGCTCGCCCCAGGAGATGCAGGTCCACGACGAGAAGTGGCACACCGAGAACTTCGTCTGGGGCAACGCCCGGGTGCGCCGGAAGGGCTTCTGGACCGACGAGATCCAGAAGGCCTGGACCGACACCATGGAGACCATGCGCACCCGCCTGCTCTCCTGCCACAACTGCCCGATGAAGTGCGGCGCGGCGATCTCGGTCGACACTCGCCTCTGCTCGTACATGATGAAGTGCTTCTCGAAGCTCACCTACACGATGGGCGCCTTCTCGGACCTCGACTTCGGGCTGCGCATCGCCCAGAAGGCCACCGAGCACGGGGTGGACGCCTTCTCGTGTCCGCAGACGATGGCCTTCGCCGTCGAGCTCTACGAGGACGGCATCCTCACCGACGAGGACCTGCCCGACTTCCCCGAGAAGTCCGAGGACCGCTTCTACTACCTCCTCGACAAGATCGTCCGGCGGGAGGGGATCGGCGATGTCCTGGCGGACGGCACCCACTGGGCCGGTGAGCGCATCGGCAAGGGCGCGCCGGCCTACGCCCACAACAACATCCGCAAGACCGAGCAGCTCCCCCTGAAGCTGGGCATGCTCAACCCGATCTACTTCCTGATGTACAGCACCGGGGAGAAGGCCAGCATCACCCAGATCGAGGGCAACTACCCCCAGGCTCCCTTCCCGACCCGGGAGGAGCGGGAGGCCTTCGTCGCCGACTGGCCCCAGGTGCCGGACGAGCGCTTCAAGGAGTGGTTCCTGGAGTGGGAGCTGCGGGGCGAGAAGTCGATCCCCTACACGCCGGGCCTCGAGGCCACCTGCGAGCTGGTCCACTGGCAGGAGCAGCAGCACTACATCGACGACGCCATCGGGCTCTGCGCCGGGCTCTCCTCCTTCCCGCTGAAGCCTCCCTTCCACATCCACAACCTGCCCGACCTCATCTCGGCGGGCTCGGGGCTGGACCTGGACGAGGAGAAGCTGAAGACCATCACCGCCCGCACCCGCACCCTGGTCCGCTGCAACAACATCCTGCGCGGCCTGCGGCGCTCCGACGAGAAGCCGCCCGAGGATCACTGGAAGCAGCGCTTCCCCGAGCTGGAGGAGCAGCTCCTCGACGCCTACTACGCCTTCAAGGGCTGGAACAGCGAGGGCATCCCCACGGCGAAGACCCTCCGGGCGCTGGGCCTGGGCTACGTGGCCGAGACCTTCCTCGAGCGGGGCATCCTCTCCGCCGAGGCCGAGGCCGCCGAGGCCCCCGCGGAGGTGCCCGCATCATGAGCACGGTCGTCACCCTCGGGAAGCAGAAGACCAAGACGGTCAAGTCGATCAAGATCGACGTCGACAAGTGCAACGGCTGCCGGGCCTGCGAGGTCATCTGCTCCTCCTTCCACGCCAGCCCGCGCTACAGCAGCGTGAACCCCAAGCGCTCGCGGATCCGCGTCATCCGGGATCCTCTCGCCGACATCTACGTGCCGGTCTACGCGGGCGAGTACACGGCGGCCGAGTGCGCCGGGCGAGACAAGTACATCATCGACGGCAAGGAGTACGAGGAGTGCGCCTTCTGCCGCGCGGTCTGCCCCTCGCGGGACGCCTTCAAGGAGCCGGACTCGGGCCTGCCCCTGAAGTGCGACATGTGCGAGTCGGACCCCACGCTGGAGGAGCCCCTCTGCGTGCAGTGGTGCCTCGCCGACGCCCTGATCTTCGAGCAGCGAGAGGAGCCGGTCACCGCCGCCGCGCCCGGCGCGGAGGCGACCGAGACCGAGCTGGGCCTCGAGGCCCTGGCCGACCGCTTCGGCTGGGACGCCATCCTGGACGCCGTCAACCGCCTCAAGAAGGTCTGATCGTGGAGACCCTCACCCCCTTCCAGGAGATCATCGAAGAGGTCGATCGCGCGGGCGGCGACTCGGCGCGCTTCTGCTACCAGTGCGGCAAGTGCGACGTGGTCTGCCCCTGGAACCGGGTGCGCGACTTCAGCATCCGCAAGATCGTCCGGCAGGCGAACTTCGGCCTGGCCGAGATCGAGCTCGAGGACATGTGGCGCTGCACCACCTGCGGCACCTGCCCGACGCACTGCCCCCGGGGGGTCGGCCAGATCGAGGTCGGCATCTCCCTGCGGCGGATCGCCTCCGAGTACGGCGTCTTCCCGGAGAACGTCCGGGGCGCCGCCACCGCGGCCGGGAGCTGCGCCGCCGAGGGGAACCCCCTCTCCGAGGATCGCGCCGACCGCGCCGCCTGGGCCGAGGGCCTGGGCGTGAAGCCCTACGTCGAGGGCATGGACTACCTCTTCTACGTGGGCTGCTACTACGCCTACGACCCCCGGATGAAGAAGGTCGCGCGCGCCATCGTCCGCCTGCTCCAGGAGGCCGGGGTCGACTTCGGCATCCTCGGGAACGACGAGAGCTGCTGCGGCGAGAGCGTCCGCAAGGTGGGGGCCGAGGACACCTTCAAGAAGCTCGCCCGCTCGAACATCAAGCACTTCATCGACCGGGGCGTGAAGCGGGTGCTGGTCGCGTCGCCGCACTGCCTCCACACCTTCAAGAACGAGTACCCGGAGTTCATGGTGAACTTCGAGGTGGTCCACCTCTCCGAGCTCCTCCTCGAGCTCGTCGAGAGCGGCAAGCTGGTGCTGCCTCACGAGGTCGCGCGGAAGATCACCTACCACGACCCCTGCTACCTGGGCCGGCACAACGGCTACTACGATCAGCCCCGGGAGCTCCTCGCGAAGGCAGGGGTCGAGCTGGTCGAGATGCGGGACAACCGGCAGAACGCGCTCTGCTGCGGCGGCGGCGGCGGCCGGATCTGGATGGACACGCCGAAGGGGGAGCGCTTCGCCGACCTGCGCCTCGAGCAGGCCCGCGAGACCGGCGCCGAGCTGCTGGTCACCTCCTGCCCCTACTGCATCTCCAACTTCGAGGAGAGCCGCCTCTCCCTCTCGGACGAGGAGGCGGGGCGACTCCAGGTCCGGGACATCACCGAGGTGCTTCTCGAGGCCCTCGAGGCCCCGGGCGCCACCGAAGAGGAGGCCGCGTAGCGATGACGGGCAACCCGGCCACCTTCGGTGACGTGATGGTCCTCGGCGGGGGGATCAGCGGGATCCAGGCCGCCCTCGATCTCGCCACCGCCGGCTTCAAGGTCTACCTCGTCGAGCAGGCGCCGACCGTCGGCGGGAAGATGGCCCAGCTCGACAAGACCTTCCCGACCAACGACTGCTCGATGTGCATCGAGTCGCCGAAGTTCATCGAGTGCGACCGCCACCCGAACATCGAGATCCTCACCCACACCGAGGTCGAGAAGGTCGAGGGCGAGGCCGGCAACTTCGAGATCACCCTGAAGCGCAAGCCGCGCTACGTGAAGGAGGATCTCTGCACCGGCTGCACGGTCTGCGTGGAGTACTGCCCCATCCAGATCCCGGACCCCTTCAACCAGAACCTCTCGGACAACAAGGCCGTCCACATCTACTTCTCCCAGGCGGTGCCCCTCGTCCCCTACATCGACGAGGCGTGCGCCTACCTGAAGGACGAGAAGTGCTCGATCTGCGCCGGGGCCTGCGCGAACAACGCGATCGATCTCAAGCAGAAGGCCAGCTACGAGACCCTCAAGGTCGGGGCGGTGGTCCTCGCGCCGGGTACCGGGGTCTTCGATCCGCTGCCGCGGGGCGACTACGGCTACGGCGACATCGAGAACGTCGTCACCAGCCTCGACTACGAGCGGCTGCTCTGCGCCACCGGCCCCCACGAGGGCGAGATCCTGCGGCCCTCGGACCACCAGCACCCCCACAAGATCGCCTGGATCCACTGCGTGGGCTCGCGGCAGGTCCTCGAGGGCGGCAACAGCTACTGCTCCTCGGTCTGCTGCTCCTACATCCAGAAGCAGGTCATCCTCACCAAGGACCACGACGCCGACGCCGAGGCGGTGATCTTCCACAACGACATCCGCTCCTACGGCAAGGACTTCGAGCGCTTCTATCAGCGGGCGCAGAAGCTGCCGGGCGTCGAGTTCGTGCGCTCCTACGTCTCGATCGGCCGCGAGGATCCGGTCACGAAGAACGTCACCATCCGCTACGCCACGGCGGAGGGGGTGAAGGAGGACGAGTTCGACCTGGTGGTGCTCGGCGTGGGCCTCACGCCGCCCCGGGGCGCCGACCGCCTGGCGCTCCAGTTCGGGATCGACCTCACCCCTCAGGGCTACTGCAAGACCGCGCCGCAGAGCCCGGTGTCGACCAGCCGCCCGGGGGTCTTCGTCAGCGGCGCCTTCCGCGGGCCGGCGGACATCCCCGAGTCGGTGATGACCGCCAGCGGCGCCGGCGCGCTGGTGGGCGAGCTGCTCAACTACCGCCGGGGCAAGCTCGCCCAGGACCGGATCTACCCGGAGGAGCGCGACACCTCCGAGGAGGAGGTGCGGACCGGCGTCTTCGTCTGCCACTGCGGCGCCAACATCGGGCGGGTCGTCGACATCCCCTCGGTGGTCGAGTACGCGCAGGGCCTCGAGAACGTGGTCCACGCCGAGGAGGGGCTCTTCATCTGCTCCACCGACGCCGCCGCGCAGATCTCGAACACCATCCGGGAGAAGAAGCTCAACCGGGTCTGCGTCGCCGCCTGCACGCCCAAGACCCACGAGCCCCTCTTCCGGGACACCCTGCGCGAGGGTGGCATCAACCAGTACTTCTTCGACATGGCCAACATCCGCGAGCACTGCTCCTGGGTGCACTCCAAGCAGAAGGAGGAGGCCACCGCGAAGGCCAAGGACATCGTCCGGATGTCGGTGGCCCGGACCAAGCACCTCGAGCCCCTCCAGGAGTTCGACCTGCCGGTGAACCCGGTGGCGCTGGTGGTGGGCGGCGGCCCGGCCGGCCTCACCGCGGCCCTGGCCATCGCCAACCAGGAGATCCAGGTCCACCTCGTCGAGAAGGAAGATCAGCTCGGCGGCATGGCCCGCCGCCTCCACCGCACCCTCGACGGCCTCGAGGTCCAGCCCTGGCTGCAGGAGCAGATCCGCGCCGTCTACCGGCACCCCCGGATCCAGGTCTACCACTCGGCCGTGGTCGAGGAGGCCACCGGCTACGTCGGCAACTTCGTGACCCGGGTCCGCTCGGAGGGGCGCCTCTCGGTCATCGAGCACGGCGCGACCGTGCTGGCCACCGGGGCGGCCGAGCACCGGCCCGTCGAGTACCTCTACGGCGAGGACGAGCGGGTCCTCACCCAGCTCGAGCTCGAGGGGCGCCTCGCCGCCGCCCGCAAGGGGGAGGCGGACGCCTCGATCGGCGAGGCCGAGCGCCTGGTGATGATCCAGTGCGTCGGCTGCCGCAACGTGGACCGCAACTACTGCGCCCGGGTCTGCTGCAACCAGGCGGTGAAGAACGCCCTCGATCTGAAGGCGCAGCGGCCCGCGCTCGACGTCTACGTCCTCTTCCGCGACATGCGGACCTACGGCTTCGGCGAGGACGCCTACCGCGAGGCCGCCGATCGCGGCGTGCGCTTCGTCCGCTACGAGCCCGAGGACGGGCCGACGGTGGTGAAGGCGAAGGGGGAGGGCGGCAAGGAGGTCCTGCGGGTCACGGTGCCGGATCCGGTCCTGGGCGCGCGCCTCGAGCTGGACGCCGACCTGCTCGCCCTCTCGGTGGCGGTGGTGCCCTCCGAGGGCAGCCGCAGCGCCGTGAAGCAGTTCAAGGTCGCCCAGAACCCGGACGGCTTCTTCCAGGAGGCCCACGTGAAGCTGCGGCCGGTGGACTTCGCCGCCGACGGGGTCTTCCTCGCGGGCGCCGCCCACTACCCGAAGCACCTCTCCGAGGCCCTCGGTCAGGCCCTCGGCGCCGCCGGCCGGGCCGCGACCCTGCTCTCCCAGCCCACCGTGAAGGCCTCGGGCTCGGTCTGCGACGTGGTCGAGCCCGACTGCGTGAGCTGCGGCGCCTGCATCACCGCCTGCACCTACGGCGCCATCACCTTCGTGGACACCCCTCTGGGCCAGAAGGCCCGCGTCAACCCCGTCCTCTGCAAGGGCGACGGTCTGTGCAACGCCAAGTGCCCGACCAACGCCATCATGCTGAAGCACTTCACCGACGAAGAACTCTTCAACCAGATCGACGCCGCTCTGGCCTGAAGGAGAAGCGAATGAGCAACTTCGAGTTCCAGCCGAAGATCGTGGCATTCCTCTGCCACTGGTGAGCGTATTCCGCTGCGGACCTGTCTGGAGTTTCCAGACAACAGTATTCGACCGAGGTGCGAATCGTCCGTGTCATGTGCACGGGGCGGATCGATCTGTCCTTCATCACCCGGGCCTACTCCAAGGGGGCCGACGGCGTGATCATCGGGGGCTGCTGGCCCGGGGAGTGTCACTACATCACCGAGGGGAACTACGACGCCCTCGCCAACACCCACCTGATGCGCAAGCTGATGAAGCGCATCGGCCTGGACACCGGGCGCCTGCGCCTGGAGTGGATCGCCGCCTCGGAGGGCTCCCGCTTCGCCGAGATCATGAGCGGCTTCTCCGCGGACATCCGCGCGCTGGGCCCCATCGGTGAGGCCGAGGGGATGGACGCCGAGGCGCGGGTCTTCAAGCTGGCGGCGGTGGACCGCCTGATCCCCTACCTCAAGCTCGTCGAGCGCGAGCGCCTGCGGCCGCCGGTGCGGACCGAGGAGGCGATCAACGCCTACTACGACAGCGAGGCGGCGGAGCGGCTCTTCGACGCCCTGATCTCCGACGAGCTCATGGCCTCGCAGATCCTCATGCTCCTCGGGGAGGGCCCCCTCTCCACCGGGGAGATCGGAAAGAAGCTGGGCCTCTCCTCCTCGGAGGTCGCCCGGCAGATGAAGACCTCCTCCGGACGCGGGCTGGTGCGCTTCGACGCCGAGAAGGGGAGCTACGCCCTCGCCTAGAGGGTTCGAGAGAGATGACGCGATGGACCTGAAGAGAGTCGACGAGATCATCGAGGCACACGGCGGAGATCCCTCGTCCCTGATCCAGGTGCTGCTGCAGATCCAGGCCGAGAACCGCTGGCTGCCCAAGGAGGCCATGGAGCGGGTCGGCGAGAAGCTCGGCGTGCAGCTCGCCCGCATCCGCCACATCGCGACCTTCTACAAGGCCTTCAGCCTGGTCCCGAAGGGCCGGCACCAGGTGAACCTCTGCGTGGGGACCGCCTGCCACGTCCGGGGCGCGGCCCGGGTGCTCCACACCATGGAGGAGGTCACCGGCATCGGGCCGGGCGAGACCGACCTCGAGCTGCGCTTCTCCCTCGAGACCGTCAACTGCCTGGGCTGCTGCGCCCTGGGGCCGGTGATGGACGTCGACGGCGAGATCCACGGCCGGCTCACCACCACCGGCGCCACCGAGGTGCTGGAGAAGTACGAGTAGCCATGTGTCGCCTGGAGAACACCGCGGCCTACGAGGCCTACCGCAAGGAGCTGCTCGACGCCCGCGCGGGTGACGCGCCCACCGTGGCGGTCTGCGCCGGCACCGGCTGCCTGGCGATGGGGGCGAAGGGGGTCATCGAGGCCTTCGAGTCCGCCATCGAGGAGAAGGGGCTCGACGCGACCGTCGGGGTCAAGCGCGCCGGCTGCCCCGGCTTCTGCGAGCGGGGCCCGGTGGTGGTCATCCACCCCGAGGAGACCTGCTACCTGCAGGTGAAGCCCGAGGACGTCGCCGAGATCGTCGAGCAGACCCTCGCCGGGGGGAAGGTCGTCGAGCGCCTCCTCTACGAGGACGCCGCCAGCGGCGCGCGCTCGCAGCGGGAGTCGGAGATCCCCTTCTACGCCCACCAGGAGCGGCGCCTGCTGGCGAGCAACATCAAGCTCGACTCCCGGAAGATCGACGACTACGTCGCCCTCGGCGGCTACTCGGCCCTGGCCAAGGCCCTCTCCTCGATGAGCGCCCAGGACGTGCTCGACGAGGTGAAGAACGCCAACCTGCGCGGGCGGGGCGGGGCGGGCTTCCCGGCCGGCCGCAAGTGGGAGGGATCGCGCGACGCCCCGGCCGACGAGCGCTTCGTCATCGTGAACGCGGACGAGGGCGACCCCGGCGCGTTCATGGACCGGGCCCTCCTCGAGGGGAACCCCCACTCGATCCTCGAGGGGCTGATCCTCGGCGCCTACGCCATCGGCGCGCACCAGGGCTACGTCTACGTCCGCCAGGAGTACCCCCTGGCCGTGGACAACCTCCTCCACGCCATCGAGGAGGCCACCCGCCTCGGCTTCCTGGGCGAGGACATCCTCGGCTCGGGCTTCGACTTCGTGGTCCACGTCCACCGGGGCGCCGGCGCCTTCGTCTGCGGCGAGTCCACCGCCCTGATGACCGCGCTGGAGGGGAGGGTGGGGGAGCCCCGCCCCAAGTATGTGCGCTCGAACGTGAAGGGCCTCTGGGGCAAGCCCAGCGTGCTCAACAACGTCGAGACCTGGGCCAACGTGCCGCTGATCATCAACCACGGCGCCGAGTGGTTCACGAAGGTGGGCACCGAGACCTCCAAGGGCACCAAGATCTTCTCCCTGGTGGGCAAGATCACCAACACCGGCCTGGTGGAGGTGCCCATGGGGATGACCCTGCGCCAGATCGTCGAGGACATCGGCGGCGGTGTGCCGGGCGGGAAGAAGTTCAAGGCGGTGCAGACCGGCGGCCCCTCGGGGGGCTGCATCCCCGAGTCGATGCTCGACCTGCCGGTGGGCTTCGACGAGCTCTCCGACGTGGGCTCGATGATGGGCTCGGGCGGGATGATCGTGATGGACGAGGACACCTGCATGGTGGACGTCGCCCGCTACTTCACGGAGTTCCTCACCGACGAGTCCTGCGGCAAGTGCATCCCCTGCCGCGAGGGGCTGCGGCAGATGCTGCGGCTGCTCAACAAGATCGTCGAGGGGAAGGGCACCCGCGAGGACCTCGCGACCCTGGAGGAGATCTCCGAGGTCACCTCGGTCGCCTCCCTCTGCGCCCTGGGCAAGAGCGCCCCGGCGCCCCTGCTCTCCACCCTGAAGTACTTCCGGGAGGAGTTCGAGGCGCACATCGACGAGAAGCGCTGCCCGGCCCTCTCCTGCAACGAGATGGTCCGGTACTGGATCGATCCGGACGCCTGCAAGGCCTGCCTGATCTGCACCCGGCACTGCCCCTCCGAGGCCATCTCCGGGGCCAAGAAGCAGATCCACGTCATCGATCAGGAGCTCTGCAACGGCTGCGGCTCCTGCTGGGAGGTCTGCCCGGACAAGTTCGACGCCATCCGGCGGATCTCGGGTGCGCCGGTGCCCGATCCCCTGCCCGAGGATCAGCGGGAGGTGCGGGCATGAGCCGGATCAAGATGAAGATCGACGACCGGGAGGTCACGGCGAAGGAGGGGCAGAGCGTCCTCGAGGTCGCCCGCGAGGCGGGGATCGAGATCCCCACCCTCTGCCACGACGAGCGCCTCGAGCCCTTCGGCGGCTGCCGCCTCTGCATGGTCGAGGTCCAGACCGGCGGCTGGGCCCAGCTGGTCGTCTCCTGCGTCTACGAGGCGAAGGAGGGCCTGGTGGTCCGCACCCGCAGCGAGGAGATCGACAAGATCCGGCGGGTGCTCCTCGAGCTCCTGATGGCCCACGCGCCGACCTCGCCCCAGCTCCTGGCCATGGGCGAGGTCTACGGCGCGCGGCCCGACCGCTTCGAGCCCGACCCCTCCTTCTGCGTCCACTGCGGCCTCTGCGTGCGCTACTGCAACGAGGTGAAGCAGCTCGACGCCATCGGCTTCATCGACCGGGGCGTGAACAAGGAGATCTCCTTCGTGCCCGAGATCGCGGCGGCGGCCTGCGAGGGCTGCAAGGAGTGCTTCCCCCTGTGCCCCACCTCCTACCTGCAGGCGGCCTTCGTCCGGGTGGAGGCGCTCTCGCGCAAGCTGCCGCGGGCCTGAACCGGGTCGCCAGCGGCTGGCTCCAGGTCTAGTATTCCGGCCGGGACGGGGGTCGATCGGGATCCGGCGCGGGGTGCGCCGGCCGGTTTCGGGCCCGGGACCTCGTCCCGAACCGAAGACCGAGGAACGCGATGTCGACGAAGCGCTGGCCGCTCGCCCTGCTCCTGCTCACCCTCCTGACCGCCGCCTGCAAGGACCCGCCGGGGCCGACGCTGACGGCCGGCCTGCCGCAGACGGTGGGGGAGGGTGAGGCCGTCACCCTGAGCGCGACGGTCGTGAACGCCCCGGAGGGCGCGACCCTGCGCTGGTCGCAGCAGGGCGGCGCTGACGTGGGGGCGCTGGCCGCCGGGGCGGAGGCCACCTTCACCGCGCCCGCGGTCGACGCCGACGCGCTCCTCGGCTTCCGGGTCGAGCTCTTAAGTGAGAAGCGCGAGCTCCTGACTCAGGACAGCACGACGGTGCTCGTGCTGGATCTCGACACCGGGCCCGTGGTCGAGGCTGGTCCCGATCAAGAGGCGATGGAGGGCGACACGGTCCAGCTGGGCGGTAGCTACACGGATGCCGACGACGATGTCGTGGACTGGATCTGGGAGCAGCGCACGGGGCCGACGGTGACCCTGAGCGATCCCACCGCCCTCGATCCGAGCTTCACCGTGCCAGACATCACCTGGCCCACGCTCTTCACCTTCGCCCTCACGGTGACAGACCAGACCGGCCGGAGCGGCGTCGACGAGGTCTCGGTGGTGGTGGTGGGTGTCAACGCCCGCCCGGAGGCCGACGCGGGCCCGGATCAGATCGTGGACGAGGGCGCGGCGGTGCAGCTCGCCGGCTCCGCCACGGACATCGACGGCAGCATCCAGACCCTGCAGTGGGTGCAGCTCTCCCCCTACGTCCCCCGGCTGGACCTGAGTGACCCCACGGTCGCCGCCCCTGTCTTCACGGCCCCGTCCACGACCGAGCCCCTGATCTTCGTGCTGGAGCTTCAGGTCTGGGACGCCGAGGGCGCCCGGGGCACCGACACCATCAGCATCACGGTGCTCCCGGTCAACGTCGCGCCGACCATCGAGGCCGGCCCGGATCAGATCGTCGATGAGGCCACGGTCGTCCAGCTGGCCGGCTCGGCCTCGGACGCCGACGGCAGCGTGGCGACCCTGCAGTGGACCCAGCTCTCGCCGATGAGCCCGCTGTTGGCCTTCAGCGACCCGGCCGCGGCCGATCCCACCTTCGTCGCGCCCCCGGCCGGCGCACCCCAGGTCTACGTCCTGCAGCTCACGGCCACCGACGACGAGGGCGCCGCCGCCGCCGACGTGGTGCGGGTCGAGGTGCGGCCCGTCCTCACCGCCCCGGTGGTGGACGCAGGCGCCGACCAGACCGTCGACGAGGGGGCCCTGGTGCAGCTCGCCGGCACCGTGAGCGACGCCGACGGCACGGTGCAGAGCACCACCTGGGTGCAGCTCTTCCCGGTGACCCCGCAGGTGAGCCTGGACGACGACACGATCCTCACCCCCACCTTCACCGCCCCGACCGTGACGGCGCCCACGACCCTGGTCTTCCGCCTGCAAGCCGTCGACGACGAGGGGGTCAGCGCCAGCGACACGGTGGGCATCAGCGTGCTGCCCCTCAACGCGCCGCCGGTGGTGGACGCCGGGCCGGCCCAGACCGTGCTCGGCCTGGAGGCGGTGCAGCTCGCCGGCAGCGCGAGCGATCCCGACGGCACCATCGTCCGGACGAGCTGGCAGCAGACCGCGGGGCCGGCGGTGACCCTGAGCGACGCCAACGTCCTCGACCCGACCTTCGACGCCCCCGACGTGCTGATCACGACCCTCGTCGAGCTGGAGCTGGAGATCGAGGACGACGAGGGCGCGATCGCCCGCGACCGGGTGCTCGTCACGGTCGACCCCCTGGTGCCGCAGAACCAGCCTCCGATCGTGCTGGCGGGCCCGGATCAGGTCGCCGCCACCGGCAGCCTGGTGCAGCTGGGGGGCGCCGCCTCCGATCCCGACGGGACGGTGGCCTCGACCACCTGGACCCAGCTCTCTGGGCCGACCGTCACCCTCGACGATCCGGCCTCCCTCACCCCGAGCTTCTCGGCGCCGGCGGTGGCCTGCGCGGTGGTCCTCGTCTTCGAGCTCGGCGCGACCGACGACCAGGGGGCCACGGCCTCGGACCGGGTGAGCGTGATCGTCGACGGCGCGGGGGGAACCCCCATCACCCCCGGCGCGCTCCTCGACCTGGAGAGCGACGACGGCGGCCTGCTCACCGAGGGGACCCTCTGGCAGTGGGGGGTGCCCACCACCGGACCCGGGCAGGCCTACAGCGGCGGCCGGGTCTGGGGCACGGAGCTCGCCGGAAACTACGCCAACAATCAGCTCGAGGTGCTCTGCCTCCCGCCCATCGACCTCTCCGGCACGCCGGATCCGGTCCTGAGCCTGCGCCTCTTCGCGGCGATGGGCTCCGGGGACGGGCTCACCCTCGAGGGCCTGGATCCCCAGGCGGGCTGGACGCCGATCACCTCCCTGAGCCGGCCCTACGACGGCACCGCGGGCGGCCGGCCGGTCTGGGGCTCGACGCCGGTGACCGCCACCTGGTGGCAGGTGCTGGCGGACCTGCCCGGCTGGCTGGGCAGCGAGGCGCGGGTGCGCTTCACCTTCTACTCCAACGGCACCTGGCTGGGCGCCGGCGCCTACCTCGACGATCTGCGCGTCGACGACGAGAGCAGCGATCCGGACGGGGACGGGATCCCCGGGCTCTTCGCCGAGCTCGCCTCCACCGGCACCGATCCGCTGGTCTCCGACCACGACGGAGACGGCCACGACGACGGCGTCGAGGTGGCGGCGGGGACCGATCCCCTCAACCCGGGCGACTACCCCGGGGCGCAGCTCTTGACCCCCGGCTTCGTCCTCGACTTCGAGAGCGACGACGGAGGGCTCTCCGGCGACCTCCCCTGGGACTGGGGCACGCCGGCGAGCGGCCCGGGCGCCGCCTACCGGGGCACGGGGGCCTGGGCCACCAACCTCTCGGGCAGCTACGGCGCGAACGAGCGCTCGGCCCTCTACCTGCCGCGCGTCGATCTCACGGCCGGCGGCACGGCCGTGCTCACCGCCCGCCTCTGGCTGCAGGGCAACGGCGGCGACGGCCTCTCGGTCGAGGCCTGGAACGCGAGCCTCGGGGTCTGGGAGCAGGTGGGGCCGGTCACGCCCGCCTACGAGGCCACCGACGCCCTCGGGCTCCCGGCCTGGCGGGACCACCGCTACCTGAACGAGTACCGCCTCGTCGCCCTCTCACTCGCTCCCTACTCGGGGCAGGTCGTTCGCCTGCGCTTCGTCTTCCGCACCGACGGGACCTGGATCGGGCCCGGCGCCTACCTCGACGACGTGGGCATCCACTGGGAGACCAGCGATCCCGACGCCGACGGCCTGGCGGGGATCCTCGCCGAGCTCGCCCTGGGGACCGATCCCCTGGTGGCCGACAGCGATGGTGACGGCAGCCTCGACGGCGCCGAGGTGGCCGGCGCCACCGACCCCCTCAACCCGGCCGACTTCCCGGGCGTGGCGGCGCTCCTCCCCGGACAGCTCCTCGACCTCGAGAGCGACGACGGAGGCCTCGCGACCACCGGCCTCCTCTGGCAGTACGGCTCGGTCGCCAGCGGGCCGGGCGCGGGCCACGACGGCACCCGGGCCTGGGGGACCAACCTCTCGGGGAACTACCCCGGGGACCAGCGGGAGTTCCTCTACCTGCCCCCGATCGACCTGAGCTCGGCCACCGGCGCGACCCTGCACGGGCGGATCTGGGCCCTGGCGAACAGCGGGGACGGCGTGAGCCTGGAGGTCCACACGGCCGCCAGCGGCTGGCAGACCCTGGCGGTCGCGGAGCCGGCCTACGACGCCATGGACGCCATCGGCAGGGTCGCCTGGCGCAACCAGACCTCGCTGCAGCCCTACCGCCTCTTCCTCGTCTCCCTGGCCGGCTTCTCGGGGCAGCGGGTGCTGCTGCGCTTCGCCTTCCGCTCGGACGGCGCCTGGACGAACCCGGGCATCTACCTCGACGACCTCGGCGTCGAGCTCGAGAGCACCGACCCGGACGGCGACGGTCTGGTGGGGGTGTACGACGAGTGGCTCCCGCACGGCACCGATCCCCTGGCGGCCGACACCGACGGGGATGGCAGCGGCGACGGGGTGGAGGTGGCGACGACCACCGATCCCCTCAACCCCGCCGACTACCCGGGCGGCCCCCTGCTCTCGACCGGGGACTGGCTGGACTTCGAGCTCGACGACGGCGGCCTGGTCGCCGAACACGTCGGCTGGCAGTTCGGCAACCCGGCCAGCGGCCCCGGCGTGGCCCACTCGGGGTCGCGGGTCTGGGGGACCTGGCTCTCGGGCAACTACCCGGGCAACGCCGTGGAGAACCTCTGGCTCCCGCCCCTGGCGCTGACCTCCACGACCCGGCCCACCCTGAGCCTGAGGGTCTACGTGGACGGCAACAGCGGCGACGGGCTCGGCCTCGACGTGCAGGACGCCGCCGGGGTCTGGAGCCGCCAGGTCCCCGACGTGGGGCCCTACGACGCCACCGACGCCCAGGGCGTCGTGGCCTGGCGCGAGCTGCGCAACGGCGCCGGCTACGTCTTCGTGGCCTTCGAGCTGACGGCCTGGAACGGGGTGCTCCTGCCCGCCCGCCTGCGCTTCACCTCCGACGGCACCTGGACCGGCCCCGGCGCCTACGTCGACGACCTGCGCCTCGACGAGGAGGGCAGCGATCCCGACGGGGACGGTCTCCCCGGCATCGTCGACGAGATCGCCACCCACGGGACCGACCCCTACCTCGCCGACACCGACGGCGACGGAGTGGGGGACGGCGTGGAGGTAGGCGCGGGCACCAACCCCCTGAACCCGCTGGAGTTCTGACCAGAGCGGATCATTCCAATAATAGAGGCCCGTGGTAGGGTCAGGGAGTGAGCTCCACCATTCTCGTCGTCGATGACGACAACACCGTCCGCTCCCTGCTCCAGGAGGTCTTCGAGGCCGAAGGCTGGGCCGTGAAGACCGCCGCCGATGGGATGGAGGCCCTGGTCGCCCTGAAGATGGGGCGCTTCGACCTGATGGTCACCGACCTCCACATGCCCCGGCTCGATGGCTACAAGCTGATCCCCCACGCGCTCAACACCTCGCCCGAGATGTCGATCCTCGTCCTCTCGGCGGACTCCAGCATCAGCTCCATCGGGGAGATCTACCGCCACGCCATCAAGGGCTTCCTGCCCAAGCCCTTCAAGGACGTCCGGGTGGTGCTGGAGAAGACCCGGCAGGCGCTGGAGCTCTCCCGGAGCCACAAGAGCCTGGCCGAGAAGCTCGCCCGCGCCGAGGCCGCCATCGCCCAGGTCTCCAGCGGCGACGACGACTAGCTACGCGCTCGCCAGCTCGCGCACGGCCTGCAGGCAGGCCTCGAGGTCGTCTGCGGTGGTGGTCCAGCCGAGGCTGAAGCGGACCGCCCCCTCGGGGGTGGTGCCCAGCCGCTCGTGGCAGAGGGGCGCGCAGTGCAGGCCGGTGCGGCAGGCCACCGCGTGATCGACGTCGAGGCGGGTGCCGACCTGCGCCGGATCCATCCCCGCCAGGAGGAAGGAGAGCAGCGGCACCCGGTCCCGGGTGGAGCCGGCCGTGTCGGGCCCCAGGAGGGTGACGCCCTCGATGGCGTTCAGCCCCTCCCAGAGCCGCTCGTGGAGGGCCTGCTCCCGGGCGTGGCGGGCGGCGGGCCCGCCCTCGGCCTCCAGGTGAGCGAGGGCCGCGGCGAGGCCGGCGATCCCCAGGAGGTTGGGTGTGCCCGCCTCCAGGCGGTGGGGGTAGCCCTCGAGGTGGCGCCGGGAGATCGAGTCGGCGCCGGTGCCGCCCACCCGGGAGTGGTGAAGCTCGATCCCGGGGGCCACGACCAGCCCGCCCACGCCGGTGGGGCCGAGGAGGGCCTTGTGGCCGGTGAAGGCGAGGAGATCGATCTGCATCGCCTGCACGTCGATGGACAGGAGCCCGGCGCTCTGGGCCGCGTCGACCAGCAGGGGCACCCCCGCCTCGCGGCAGAGCGCGCCCACCTCGGCCACCGGCTGGACGGTGCCGAGCACGTTGGAGGCGTGGGTGAGGATCACCAGGCGAGTGTCGGGGCGCAGCGCCTCGCGGACGTCGTCGGGGTCGATCAGCCCCTGGCCGCCGAAGTCGATCAGGGTCACCTCGACGCCGCGCTCGTCGGCGAGGTGGGCGAGGGGGCGCAGCACCGAGTTGTGCTCGAGGCGGGTGGTGATCACGTGACCCCCACCGCCGAGGCGCCCGGCGATAGCCAGGTTGAGGGCATCGGTGGCGTTGAGGCCGAAGACGATCCGGTCCGGATCGGGCGCGCCGAAGAGGCGGGCGAGGGCGCGGCGGCAGTCCTGCACCATCGTGTCGGCCACCAGCCCCAGATCGTAGGTGGCGCGGCCGGGCGAGACGCAGGCCCGCAGGCCGAAGTCGTGCATGGCCTCGAGCACCCCGGGGAGGGTGGGGAAGCTGGTCGAGGCGTGATCGAGGTAGCGCAGCCCCTCGGCGGGATCGACATCCATCGTCTGGCACGCTACCGAGGGGCCTGCGGGGGGTCAAACACCCCTCGCGGGAGGAGGAGCCCGGAAGATGCCGCAGCTGAAGGTCGGAGAGCGCAGCCTGGAGATCGACGAGAAGGGCTTCCTCCAGGAGACCGACGCCTGGGACGAGGCGGTGGCCCTGGCCCTGGGGGCCTCGGAGGGGATCACCGCGCTGACGCCCGAGCACCTGAAGGTCGCCCGCTACCTGCGCGACCACTGGCTCGCGCACGGGGTGGCCCCGATGGTGCGCAAGCTCTGCAAGGAGACCGGCTGCAAGCTCTCCCGGATCTACGAGCTCTTCCCCTCGGGCCCGGCGATGGGCGCCTGCAAGGTGGCCGGGCTGCCCAACGCCAAGGGCTGCGTTTGAGAGAGGACACCTGATTGGGCGACCTGCGCGTTCACCCTCCCGACCCCTACCAGGCCATCGCCGAGCTCTACGAGGCGGAGCACGGCCAGCTGGACGCGGACCTCCGCTTCTACGCCCGCGAGGGCGTCAACGGACCGCTGCTGGTCCTCGGCTGCGGCACCGGGCGGATCGGCCGGACGCTGGGGAGCTGCCGGCGGGTCACCGGGCTCGACGCCTCCGAGGAGATGCTGGCGGTGGCGCGCCGGCTGGCGCCCGAGGCCCGCTACATCCGCGGCGACATGCGCGACTTCGATCTCGGGCGCTTCGCCGAGATCGTCATCCCCAACGGCGCCTTCAACTTCCTCACCACCCGGGCCGATCAGCAGCGCTGCCTGGAGTGCTGCCACCGGGCGCTGGCTCAGGGGGCACCGCTGACCATCGACACGCCGCTGCCGGACTTCCGGCTGCTGGGCACGCCCCACTCCCCGGAGCGGCTAGCCTGGGAGGGGAGGCTCCAGGGCGAGGAGGTCCGGCGCACCCGGGAGGTGCACCGCCACCCCGTGGCGCAGCGGCTCGAGCTCACCGACCGCTACTACGCGGGCGAGCGCCTGCTCGCCACCGCCGAGCTGCGCCTGCGCCTCCTCTTCCCCGGAGAGGCCGAGTGGATGCTGGAGGCGGCGGGCTTCACCCTGGAGGCCGTCCACGGCGACTACGCCAAGACTCCCCTGCGGTCCGACAGCCCCCGGCTGCTCATCCGGGCGCTGCGGCTCTGACCGGAGGGCAGGCCTCAGCCGAAGATGCGCAGGATGGAGTGGCCCCAGTCCAGGTGGTCCGCGGCCTGCACGGGTTTGATCGAGCGGCCGGGGTTCACGAGCACCGTCCCCCCGAGCACCTCGACCTGGAAGTCGTGGGAGGGCAGCTGGAGGAAGGAGCGGCGGACGTTCCAGTCGAAGACCTCGCGGGTGGCCTCCTCGTCCACGCCCTGCAGGACGAAGGACTTCGAGAACTCGCGATCGTCGTCGAAGTCGATGTCCTGACCGCCGAAGGCCTTGCCGAGCAGATCGAAGAGCGCCTTCTGCCGGCGTACGAAGCAGTGGGGCAGCTTCAGCTTCGGGGAGCGGAAGACGCAGAGGGTCTGCCGGTGGCGCGTCTGGTGCTTCCCGCCGCCGGTCGTGTACTGGTAGTCGATCAGGTAGGCCTCGGCCGCGCCGTGGCGCCCGACGAGGGCGTAGCGGACCCTCCGGCTGTGGCCCTGCTGGAAGACCTTGAAGGAGCCGAAGCGCTCCATGAGCGGGGCCGCGTCCTCCTGGAACTCGAAGCCCAGGTTCCTCGCGGCCAGGAGCCAGCCCTCCCTGCGCTTCTTCTCGTAGATCCGGGTGGCGACGAGGATCACCACCACGAGGCCGACGCCTGCGCCGACGTAGATCAGAGGCGTGTATTGTTCCATGGCGGAGCGAGTCTACCGCCTCCCGCCGAACCCCCGCAGCCCGAAAGGCGCCGATGTCCCTCACCGAACTCGTCCTCACCGGCGCCTCCGAGCGGGCCGCCATCCGGTCGCTCCTCGATGGGATGAACCACGCGGGGCGGGTGCACGCCACCCGCGCGCTGCCCCGGCGCCTGCAGGGCCGCCTCTTCGACCTCCTCGCGGGAGGCGATCCCCTCCGCGTCGAGGACCTGATGCCCGCGGAGCTGCCGGCCGGTAGCGTCGTGCGCCACCACGGCGTCAACAGCCTGCCCCTCTTCCGGATCTTCCAGAAGCCGATGTACCGCAGCGAGGAGGGCGTCGTCGGCGGGCGCAACGTGCAGCCCTGGGCCTGGTTCACCGGGCACGGGTACTTCGTCGTCACCGGCTACCCGGAGGGAGACCCCGAGCGGGAGGTCCTGATCGACTATACGCAGCTGCCTCCCTCGAGGCCCGAGGGCTGGCCTCCGATCCGCAGCAACGGCCGCCTCTTCAGCCGCTTCGTCTACCACCGGATGACCGACGTGATGCGCCGGGCCTCGGAGCACGTCACGGTCGGCAAGGCGATCCGCGGCGGCGAGCCCTTCGGCTCCTACTTCATCCTCGTGCGCGAGGATCCCGGGAGGGCGCTGGCGGGCGGGGAGCGCCGGGCGCTGCCGCCACCGACCCCCTGAGGGCTGGTATCCTCGTCGGTGCGTCCGGGTTTTCCATGCGTCTCGCTGCCTCCACGAAGATCGTCCTCCTCGCGCTGCTCGTGGCGTCGGCCCCGGGCTGCTACCGGGTCGAGCTCGGCGAGCAGGCCCGGGGGGAGCTCGAGCGGGTGGTGGTCGTCGTCGGCAACGATCCCGTGCCGACCCAGCTCGAGACGGTTCGCCTCCAGGAGGCCTCGGGAGAGGGGGCGACCCGGCCCTGGTGTGTGCACTCGATGGTCCGGGAGGAGCTCCTGCGGGGCCTGGCGGTGACTGGCTGGCAGCTCGAGGCGGTCGGGGAGCACTGGTCCTTCCCCACTGGAGCGCTCCTGGATGCGGCCTGGCCCGACACGGTCTGCGAGCGCGCGGTGGCCCCACGCGCCGCCGACGCCGTGCTGTGGGCGGTCCCGCACACGACGTGGACGGGGCGGACCGCGGGGGGCGAGCTGCAGATCGATCTGGTGGCGCACCTGATCGGATGCCCGGAGCGCGAGCTGCTCTGGCGGGACCGCGCGGTGGGGCGCGCCACGATCTGGTTCGGCCGGGGGTTGGGGCCCGAGGGCTTCGGCACGACGAGGGCCTACCTGCGGGAGGAAGAGGTGCGCGCGGTGATCGCCGAGCGGGTGGGCAGGCTGATGCGCTCCCTCCTGGGGGCCGAGGAGGCAGCGCCGGCCCAGGCGCCCCGGGAGCCCGGCCCGGAGGGGGAGAAGGGGGAGGTGGAGGTCGCGGGAGAGGCGGCCCACCTGGTGCGGAGGGCACCCCCGATCCTGCCGGAGCTCCCGGAGGTGTCCGTCCGCTCGCCGGGCGTCTTGGAGCCCGTCGAATGAGAACCCCCTTTCGGACGGCAGCGAGGCCGCTCCTCCTCGCGCTCTTCCTGCTCCTGCAGCCGGGCTGCGACTTCCTCGCCGGCCTGGGGGCGCGAGGGCCCGCGGCCGGGGCCGCGGCCGAGCGGGAGGGGGTGCGCCTCTTCCAGGCCCGCCGCTTCGAGGAGGCGATCCCGCACCTCGAGAAGGCCCTGGCGGCCACCACCGATCGGGACGGGCAGGTGAACCTCCTCGCCGCCATCGGCAACTGCCACAACGAGCTCGACCGCTACGACGAGGCCCTCGGCTTCTATCGCCGGGCCCTGGCGCTGGATCCGGAGAGCGCGACGGTCCTGACCAACATCGGGGTCGCCTACCGCCTCAAGGGCGACTACGACGAGGCCGAGCGGAACTACCTCGCCGCGCTGGCGCTGGAGCCCGACTACGCCGAGCTGCACGCGAGCCTGGGGGCGCTGGCGGTCTTCCGGGAGGACTACGACAAGGCCATCCGTCACCTGGAGAGGGCGGCGAAGCTCGACGACGGCCTGCCGGTGGTCCACTCGAACCTCGCCATCGCCTACGCCAGCGTCGAGCGCTTCGAGGACGCCGAGCGGGCCCTGAAGCGCGCGACCGTGCGGGGCTACCACCAGCCCGAGGTGATCAAGGAGCGCATCGAGGCGCTGCGGGCCCTCTCCCGGGAGCCCGCCCGCCGCATCGATCCGGCGGCCCTCCGCCCCTGACTCGAGGCGGAGCGGCCGGGGGCGGGTCCTACCCGGCCTGCGCGAGGAGCTCTCGCGCCCGCGCCAGCGCGGCGTCGATGTTGTCGAAGACCTGCTCCTCGCCGACGTCCTGGAGCAGCCTGCTGCGCTCGAGGACGAGGAGGGGCTGGGCGTGGACCCCGGAGAGGATCAGGTGGATCCCGTCCCGCCGGCAGTTCTTCACCACGTCCTCCAGCGCCCGCAAGGCGGTGGCGTCCATCACGTGGACCTCCCGCATCCGGAGGATCAGCACGCGGGGCGGCGACTCCACCCGGGCGATGGCCGACTTGAACTTGCTGGCCGCGCCGAAGAAGAAGGGGCCGTAGATCTCGAAGACCTCGACCCCGGGCGGCACCTCCCGCCGGTCGATGGCGTTGGGGCCCGAGTCCTCCTCGGTGGCGAGGCTCCGGGTGATGAAGCCGGCCTGGCTCAGCCCCGACATGCGCCGCATGAAGAGGAAGGCGGCCAGGACGATCCCCACCTGGAGCGCGACGATGAGGTCGACCAGGACCGTCAGCGCGAAGGTGGAGAGCAGCACCAGGATGTCGCTCCTCGGGCTCCGGAAGAGCCGCACGAAGAGCCGCCACTCGCTCATGTTGTAGGCCACCACCAGCAGGATCCCCGCGAGCACGGGCATGGGGATGAGGGAGGCCCACTTGCCGAAGAGGAGCATGATCGCGAGGAGGGTGAGGGCGTGGACGATGCCCGCCACCGGGGTGCGGCCGCCGCTCTTGATGTTGGTGGCCGTGCGCGCGATCGCGCCCGTGGCCGGGATGCCGCCGAAGAGCGCCGAGCCGATGTTGGCCACGCCCTGGGCGACGAGCTCCGCGTCCGGCCGGTGCCGGTGGCCGGTCATGCCGTCCGCCACCACCGCCGAGAGGAGCGACTCGATGGCGGCGAGGAGCGCGATGGCGATGGCCGGGGAGAAGAGCATCCTCACGGTCTCCCAGTCGACCCGGGGCAGGTGCGGCACGGGCAGGGCCGTGGGGACGCCCCCGAAGCGGCTGCCGATCGTCTCCACCGGCAGATCGGCCAGCTGGGCGAGCGCCGTGCAGGCCACGATGGCCACCAGTGAGCCAGGCACCTTGTGGGTCACCCTGGGCCACCCCACCACCAGCAGCACGGTCGCCGCTCCCAGGAGGAGGGCAGAGGGGTTGGTCGAGCCCAGGTGCTCCGCGTAGGCGGCCACCTTCTCCAGGAAGTCGGCCGGCGGCGCCTCCATGGAGAGCCCCAGCAGATCGCGCACCTGCGAGGAGGCGATGACCAGCGCGATGCCGGCGGTGAAGCCCACCGTCACCGGGTAGGGGACGAAGTGGATCATCGCCCCCAGGCCCGAGAGGCCGAGCAGCACCAGCATCACCCCGGCGAGCAGGGTCGCCACCACCAGGCCGTCGTAGCCGAACTGCTGCACGATGCCGTAGACGATGACGATGAAGGCGCCGGTCGGCCCTCCGATCTGCACCCGGCTCCCGCCGAGCGCGCTGATCAGGAAGCCCGCGACGACCGCGGTGACGAGCCCCTGCTCGGGCTTCACCCCCGAGGCGATGCCGAAGGCGATGGCCAGGGGGAGGGCGACCACCCCGACGATGAGCCCGGCGCCGAGGTCGTGGAGGAAGTGCTGGGCTCCGTAGCCCTCGCGGAGGGTGGAGATGGATTCGGGAAGGAGGCGAGCGAGGCCTCCGCGTTGGTCAGGCATGAGTGCTCGCACCCCGGCGGGAAGGCGCCGGAGACTGCGCCAGTGCCCCGAGGCTGGCAAGCGGAAACCGCTAGCGGAAGGGCAGGAAGCGGACGGGCGCGCCCTCGTCGAGCTGCCCGGGGCCGGGGGGCACGACGAAGAAGCCGTCGGCCTCCATCAGGGCGGCGAGGTGGGCCGAGCCGTGGAACTCGACGGGCACCGGGCGGCGGGCCTCGTCGAGGCGGGCGGGGACGTACTCCTGACGGTGGGCCTTCTTGCGGCGGAAGGGGCGGCCCAGGGGCAGGACGAGCTCCGGCGTGGCGTCGACCTCACCGGAGAGGCGGCGGGCGACGTGGAGCAGGCAGAGCTGGAAGGTCAGGAAGACCGCCACCGGGTTGCCGGGCAGGCCGATGACCAGGCGGTGGTCGGCGGTGGCGGCGGCAGAGAGGGGGCGGCCCGGCTTGATCTTCACGCCGCTGAAGAGGAGGCGCAGGCCGAGGTCGGAGAGCGCGCCCTGCACGTGGTCGAAGTCGCCGGTGGAGATGCCCCCGGAGAGGGTGACCAGATCGGCCTCGGCCAGCCCGGCGCGGATCCCCGCGGCGGTGGCCTCCCGGTCGTCAGGGAGGTGCTCGCTGCGGACCAGCTCCAGGCCGAAGCGGGGAGCCAGGGCCTCCAGCAGGGGCGTGTTCGTGTCGAGGATCTTCCCGGGGGTCAGGTCGGCGGGATCGCGGACCACCTCGTCGCCGGTGGAGAAGAGGGCGAGGCGCAGGGGCCGCGCCACCTCGACCTCGGTGACGCCGCTGGCCACCAGGTTCGCCACCTCCAGGGGCCCGAGGCGCCGCCCGGCGGCCAGCACCCGCTCGCCGCGCCGCAGGTCCTCGCCCCTCGCGCAGATGTTGGTGGAGGAGGAGGGGGCGGGCACCGTGAAGACCACCGCGCCGTCCTCCTCGTGGGCGTGCTCCTGCATCACCACCCGGGCGGCGCCCGCCGGCACCGGCGCGCCGGTCATGACCTTCACCGTGGTGCCGGGCTCGAGCACCTGCGGGGCGGCGTCCCCCGCCGCGACGCGCCCCAGCACGCGGTGGGCGCCGGCCTCGTCCCCGGCGAGGATGGCGTAGCCGTCCATGGCGGACTTGTCGAAGGGGGGCAGGTCGAGGCGGGCGTGCTGCTCGGCCGCCAGCACGCGCCCGAGGGCCCCGCGGACGGGCAGGGTGAGGGTGGGGAGGCGGTGGTCTCCCAGGGCACCGTCGAGGAGGGCGATCATCTCCTCGAGGGAGACGTTGGTGGGGGTCGTGCTCATCCGGTCTCGTGGATACGGTCGACGAGGCCCGCGGGCAAGGCCGTCGGCGCGGCGGCGATCAGGGTGGTCTCCTCCAGGCCGGCCAGGGCCTCGAGCACCCGGGCGGCCCCCTCGTCGTCGAGATCGGCGAGGGGCTCGTCGAGGAGGAGCAGGCGGGGCGCCGGCGCCAGGGCCTGGGCCAGCGCGATGCGCCGCTTCTCCCCGCCGGAGAGCCCCTCCCGCTGCCGGGAGGCCAGGTGCGCCACGCCCAGCCGCTCGAGCCACTCGCGGGCGAGGCGCTCGGCCTCCCGCCGGCCCAGGCCGCGGGCCCGCAGACCGTAGGTGGCGTTGGCGAGCACCGAGCCCCGGAAGAGGAGGGGCTGCTGGTGGACGTAGATCCGCTCGCGCACCGGCAGGTCGATCTCGAGGCGCCCGTTGGCGCTCTCGTCGAGGCCGGCGAGGACCTTCAGGAGGGTGGTCTTCCCGGAGCCGTTGGGGCCGACCAGGCCCAAACGCTCCCCGGCGCCGACCTCGAGGGCGGGCACCGCGCAGATGGTCTTGCCCTCGCGCTGGACCCTCAGGCCCTCGATCCGGATCAGCGGCCCGCTCATGCCGGCTCCCGGCTCTGCCGCCCGAGGGTGGCGATGGCGAGGGTGACGCCGAGGGCGACCAGCAGGAGGATGAGCCCCATGGCCAGGCCGCGGCCGAACTCCCCCTTGCCCGTCTCCAGCGCGATCGCGGTCGCCAGGGTGCGGGTGTGGCCGCGGATGTTGCCGCCCACCATCATGGCGATGCCCAGCTCGGTGACGCAGCGGGCGAAGGCGGTGAGCACCGCCAGCATCACGCCGATCCGCGCCTCGGAGAGGTAGGTCAGCCAGCGCCGGAGGGTGCCGGCCCCGAGGGTCTGGGCGGTGAAAGGGATGCGGGGGTCGAGCGCCGCGACGGCGCCGTGGCTGATCGAGATGGTGATGGGCAGCGCGAGGAGCAGCTCACCGAAGACGATGGCCCAGGGGGTGTAGAGCAGGTCCGCCACGCCCAGGGGGCCGCGGCGGGAGAAGAGGGCGTAGCCCAGGACCCCGAGGAAGACCGTCGGCGTCGCCATGCCCACCCGCGAGGCCAGGACGAGCAGCGAGCGCCCGGCGAAGCGGCGGCGGGCGAGGAGGGTGCCCAGGGGCAGGCCCAGGCCGGTCGCCAGGAGCACCGCCAGGGAGGAGACCCAGAGCGAGCGCCAGGTCGCGCCGAGCACCAGGGGGTCGAGGGAGACCAGCACCCGGGTGGCCTCGGAGAGGCCCTCCCACAAGAGCTCCAAGGGTCAGTCTCCGGCCGGGAGGCGCGCCGGGAAGAAGAGGCGCTCGCCCTCCCGCTGGAAGTCGCGGATGATCACCTGCGCGCGCTCGGCGATCAGGAAGTCGACGAAGGCGTCCGCGAGCTTCGCGTCGATGTCGGGGTGCTTCGCCGGGTTCACGGTCATCACGCCGTAGGGGTTGCGCAGGGAGGCGCCGCCGGTCACCAGGGGCACGAGCTCGACCTTGTCCCGGAAGGCGAGGAAGGTCGCCCGGTCGGAGAGGACGTAGGCCTCCTTCTCACCGGCGACCACCAGGCTGCGGCCCATGCCCTGGCCGGTCTCGAGGTAGCGCTCCCAGGGCGCGAGACCCCCGGCCTCCTTCCAGAGGGCGAGCTCCTTCTTGTGGGTTCCGCTGTCGTCCCCCCGGCTGACGAAGAGCGCCTTCGCCTCCGCGATCTTCCGCAGGGCCGGCCCGATCTCCAGGTCCTTCACCTGCGCCGGATCGGCGGGCGGACCGAGGAGCTCGAAGGTGTTCCACATCAGATCCTCGCGGCGGACCCCGTGCCCCGCGGCCAGGAAGGCGTCCTCGGCGGCGCGGGCGTGGACCATCACCACGTCCACGTCGCCGGCCTCGCCGAGCTTCAGCGCCTTGCCCGTGCCCACCGCGATGACGTCGATCCGGGCCCTCGCCTCCGCCTCGAAGACCGGCAGCAGCGCGTCCAGCAGCCCCGAGTCCCGGGTGCTGGTGGTCGTGGCCAGGCGCAGCCGCGCCGGCTCGGCCTTGCAGGCCGGAAGGAGGGCGCCGAGGAGCGCCGCGAAACCGACGAGCAGCGAGGTGAGGAGCCTTCGCACGCGAGTTCAGCCCTGGCGCATCTTCCGGTCGACGTACCACTCGACCGCCTTGTTGGCGGCGCCCTTGAGGGTGCCCACCAGCCCCTCCTCGTCGGCGCCGGGGATCGCCTCGCCGCCCTCGAGCTCGATCGCGCTGCCGCCGGGGCGGTACATGTCCGAGAAGAGCTCGAGCACCTGCTTCTTCACCATGCCGCGCAGGGGCACGTGAGCCATCAGGCCGTAGGTGGCCGCCGTTCCGGACTTCGCCAGCTCGGGGTTCGCCCGCACGGTGTCCACCGCGGCCCTCAGGTCGGCGAGGTAGGCGTCGACGACCTCGAGGTGGCGGGCGGTGATCATCGCGTGGAGGGCGTCGGGGAACTGCAGGCGATCGACGTGCCAGCCGGCCTGCGCCATCTGATCCCCCACGGCGAAGATGTTCAGGTCGGGGTCCACCGAGCGGTAGGAGAAGAGGGGGCTCGGCGGGTCGCCGATCACCTGCAGGCCGTCGATCTTCGAGATGCCCGCCTTCAGGCCGTCGGCGGCCTTCATCGCCCGCTCGGCCAGGTCGCGGTAGCCCGCCTCGCCGAAGAGCTGCAGGGTCGCCCAGGCCGCCGCGTAGGAGCCACCCGGGCGGGTGCCCAGGAGGGCCGGCGAGGCGAAGACCCCGCCCGGCCAGTCCTGCTCCACGAACATCTGGTGCTTCATGTACTCCATGGAGCGGTAGGTGATGGTCGAGGCGCCCTTGGCGGAGAAGCCGTACTTGTGGATGTCGGCGCTGATCGAGGTGACCCCCGGGACCCGGTAGTCCCAGCGGGGCACCGGCCGGCCGTTCTTCTCCACGAAGGGCATGACGAAGCCGCCCACGCAGGCGTCGACGTGCAGGGGAACTCCGGCGCGCTGGGCGACGGCCGCCATCTCCTCCACCGGCTCGACGAAGCCGTGGGGGTACTCGGGGGCCGAGGCCAGCACCATGACGGTGTTGCGGTTGATCAGCTTCTTCAGGCGGGAGAGGTCGACCCGGTGGTCCTTGCCCATGGGCAGGAAGCGGATCTTCACCCCGAAGTACTCGGAGGCCTTCAGCCAGGCCACGTGGGCGGTGCGAGGGAGCACCATCTCGGGCCAGAGCAGCCAGGGCTTCTTCGCCCGCATGTAGTCGCGGTAGGTCTTCACCGCCAGCAGGCAGCTCTCGGTGCCGCCCGAGGTCACCACCCCGCAGGTGTCGGGGCCCCCGTGGTGCAGCTCGGCCACCGCCTCGATGATCTCGCTCTCGAAGCGCTTGAGGCTCTTGAAGGCCGTCGGGTTGAGGCCGTTGGCCGAGGAGTAGAGCTTCCAGGCCTGGGCGAGGAAGTCGTCGTGGCCCTCGTCGAGGTAGTAGACGAGGCTCATCGTCCGCCCGTCCTTGTACTTCGGGTCCTCTCCGCCGTAGGCGACGAGGTCGGCGAGGATGGACTCCTCGTCCCTTCCGGCGGCGGGCATCGGGCGGCGCTGATGAGGCGTTTGCATCCGGGCACTCTACCCGGAAGGGCCGGGCCTGATCAGGGGCCCGCGAGGATCTCCTGGCGCAGCCGGGAGCGGCGGCGACGGTCGATGTTGTCCACCGCCCGGACGGCGTACTCCTGGGAGGTGTAGATCTGCTTCATCACCGGCTCGTCCGGGCGCAGGGCCACGTCCCCCACGGCGAAGAGGCCCCGCACGTCGGTCTCGGCCTTGGCGTCGATGCGCACGTGGCGCTCCTCGATCGGGCGATCCTCGTTCAGCAGGCTCGCGCCGAGCTGTACCGCCAGGTCGTTGTAGATCCGGTAGATGCCCAGGGAGACGAAGAGGAAGTCCACGGGGCAGCGGCGGTTCTCCGGCGACGCCTCGACGTGCACGGCGGCGAGGAAGCCCTTCTTCGTCTTGCCGTCCTCGGTGCCGGCCTCGAGATCGCGGATCGGCGCCTCGACGATCTCGACGCCGTGGTGGGCGAGGAGCTTGCGGGTGTCTCCCTGCGCCTCGCAGGGCTGGCCGTTGGTGAAGAGGTAGCGGCAGGTGCCGTAGCGCTCGGCGACCATCAGCGCGACCTGGGCGGCCGTCTCGCTGTGGCCGAGGATGCCCACCCGCGCCTCCCGGGTGAGGTGGCCCTCGCAGCGGATGCAGTAGAGCACCGTCTCGGCGTTGGCGAAGGGGAAGACCCAGTGGGGCATCTCGCGGATCTTCCCGCCCTTCTCCTTTCCGATGATGGGCTGCCGGTCCATGCAGCCCGTCGCCAGGATCAGGTTGCGGGCGCCCAGCCACTCGCTGCCGACCTCCACCTCGAAGCCCTCGTCGCGCTTGCGCGCGGCGGTGACCTCTCCCTCGACCAGGGTGACGAAGTCCGCGTAGGGCGCCAGGCGCTTCTTCACGTTCTCGATGATCGCCCGGGTGCCGATGTGGAGGGTGGGGCGCTCGGGCAGGTCCAGCTGGTCGAGGACCAGATCGGGGTGGACCCCGATCATGTTGTCCACGTTGTAGACGTACTCGGCGCGGCTGCGCCGGCGCGTCTCCTTGTCGCCGAGGACCCAGATCGTCCTCAGGTGGTTCTGGGCGGCCCGCAGGGCGGCGGCGGAGCCAGCGATGCCTCCGCCGACGATGATCAGCTCGGGGGTGTCCATGGCCGACACCCTAGTCCGCGGGGGCTACCAGGTCCCGCCCGTGCGGGCCTCGGGCTTCAGCTCGGGCTCGCCGGGGCGCTTCACGCTGGAGAGGGTGGCGGTCACCGCGCCGAGGTCGATCTCTCCGAGGACGGCGACCGGCGTGCGGTGCTCGTCCTGGGCGATCCACAGGTGGATCTCCTTGGTGCTGCTCGGCATGTCGATCCGCTGGGCCACGCCCGAGAGCCGCCAGGTCTTGAACTTGCCGACCGGGGTGCTCACCCACTCCTCGGTCTCCACCGCGCCCTTCATCCGCCAGATGCGGCGGTTGCCGTAGACGTCGAGGCAGAAGCTCTGGCCGATCGCGAGGTCGAGGGTGCGCAGGTAGAAGATCGCGCTGAGGATGTCGTGGGGCCCGGTGGACATCGGGAAGGCCAGCCGCCGCTCCTTCGCGCCGTAGGCGTAGTGGATCTGGGCCTCGCCGCGGTCCTTGCGGAAGAGCACGTCGGCCCACTTCGCCACCGCGTCCTCGACCGCGTCCTCCCGGTAGCGGGTGGGCCGCAGATCCTCCAGGGTCAGGTAGCTCGTGCCCTCGCCCCGCAGCTTGCGGACGTTCTCGAAGAAGGTGTTGGTCTGGGCGAGGACGTCGATCCGGGCGGCGCCGGCGGTGTCCGGGCTCCAGCGCAGATCCAGGCGTCCGGCGCGGACCCCCATCACCTCGAGGTCGAAGCCCAGGCGCTCGCCGAAGGGCGGGCGGTAGTCCCCCGGCGGGGGCAGGGCGCCCTCGCACTGCTGCAGCACGGGCCGGGGCTTCGGGCTGCCCGCGGCGGGCGTGCGGCGCTGGAGGTGCTCGGGGATGGAGAGGCGGTGGGTGCCCGGCAGGGTGGGCAGGGGGGCGGCGGTGCGCGACGCGCCGGCGGCGGGCCCCTCGCTGGTGGTGGCCCGCGCCGGCTCCTCGGCGGCGGCGGGGGCGCCGAGCAGGACCACGAGGCCGAGGAGGCCCAGGGCGAGGGCGGCGAGGCGGGGCTGGGGGATCGAACTCTTCATGGCCGTGGATCTCGAGTCTAGCGGGTCAGGAGCGTGGGGGGGAAAGATGCGCCGCACCCGCCCCAGGGGACCATCCCCTGCCGGCTCGGGCGGGGCGGCACGACCAGTCCTGACGGCGGAGGGCGCGTCTCATTCATCGGGGCCCGGCGGCCGGTGGGGCAGCGCGGGACCGTCGATGGCGTAGTGGGAGGGTCCGACCCTGCGGTGGGCGGCGGGGTGCCTCGCCGAGCGGCCGGGCAGGGGCTCGGGCCCCAGGGACTGCATCACGCCGCGCAGCGCCTCGGGGTCGGCGCCCTTGCCCTGCTTCGCGAGGCGCTTCAGGCGCGGATAGTGACCCCGCCAGCTCTCCCGGATGGCGAGATCCCGCACCGCCTCGACGACCCGGCAGGGCTGGCCGCCGACCTTCTCCTTCACCAGGGCGAGGAGGGCCTTCTCTCCAGCCTCGGCCTGATCGGCCACCAGCAGCGCCCGGGCCCGGCCGTAGCGCGCCTCGCAGTGATCCGGATCCTCCTCCAGCACCGCCTCGAAGACCGCCCGGGCCTCCGGCCCCAGGCCGGCGCGCACCAGCACCTCGCCCGCCGAGATCTCCGCCTCGGTGCCGGACAGGAACTCCTCCGGCAGGCGGGCCTTCCGGAGGGCCTCCTCGCGGCGGCCGTTGCGGGCCAGGGTCCGCACCAGGTTCACCCGGGCCGAGAGGTCCCGGGGCTCGAGCTCGACCAGGTTGCGAAGCGCCGTCTCCAGGCCGCGGCCGTTCGCGGTCACCGCGTGGAGGCGCATCAGCTCCCGCTGGTAGGTCGACTCCCGGGGGGCCATCCGCGCCGCCAGCTCCCAGAGGGGGATGGCCTGGCGGACGTCCCGGGCCCGCTCGTGGAGCCGCGCCAGGAGGGCGGCGTGGGCGGCCGAGCGGGTCGCGGTGACCTTGCCCTGGATCTGGATCACCGCGAGCCCGGGCTGGGGCAGGTTGGCGGCGAGCGCCGCCGCCAGGTCGGCCATGGAGGCGGTGCCGAGCGCGGCCTGCTGCCCCTCGGCCAGGAGGGCGAGGCCCTCCTCGAGCGCGCCCTCCCGGGCGAGGGCGGCCATGAGCAGCACGGCGTCCTCGGCGCGGGAGGGGCCCGGCTCCTCCCGCCAGAGGTGCCGGAGCTGAGCCTTGCCCACCTCGGTGTTGCCCTGGAGGAGGTTCCGGTGGGCCTCCTGCCGCCGCTCGGAGAGGGGCCGCGGATCGGTCACGAGGACCGGCTTCAGGGCTGGGGCGGGCGCCGGGGTGCCGGCGGCCGACGCGGGCGGGGGCGGGGTGGGCGCCGGTCCCGCGTTCTTGCGGGGGTCGTCGCAGCCGGCCAGGAGCAGCGCGAGCGCCGCCGCCGCGCTAGCGCAGGCCAGGGAAGTAGCTGGCCAGCTCGGCGCGGAGGGAGCCGAGCACGAGCTCGGCCTGGATCTGGACGGGGACGTGAGCGGCATCGTCGGTGAACCACACCAGGATCTGGCGACGGGCAGCGAGCTTGCCACGGAACTGGGTCTCGAAGCGAACGCGCACGGCCTCCCGCTCGCCCAGCGAGGTCGAGAGGCGCTCGCGGCCCTCGACCACCGTCCGCAGGGACCAGGCCTTGGCGCCGGTGAAGATCCTCACGGCCTCCTTGTCGCCGGGCAGGAGCGGGCGCCCCCGGAGCCAGAAGATGGCCGAGGCGAGATCGTGCGAGGTCGGCCCCACGTCCACCGTCCGGGTGCGGGAACCGCTCTCCCGGCGCTCGTGGACCACCGCCCGACCGGACTCGGGATCGAGGCGGGCCCGGGTGAAGCGCTGCTCGCCGCCCTCCCGCGCCAGGAAGTCGAAGCCGTGGCTGCGGGCCTCGACCGGATCCCAGAGGGTCACGAAGCGGTCCCGGACCTCGAAGACCCGGCTGACCCCCTCCGAGGTCCGCGCCTGGACCACGATGGGCCAGATCCGGGTGTCGGCCCCGGGGGCTTCCGAGCCCACGAGGATCCGGGCGGTGCCGGTGGGGACCGGCCCGTAGTGGATCTGGTAGACCAGGCTCTCCCCCGGTCCGAAGGCCGTCTGGCTGGCGCCGAGGCGAGCCGGGCGGGAGAGGAGGGCCAGGAGGATCAGGGCCAGCGCCACCGGGAGGAGGGGCAGCAGGTAGACGGTGGCGCGAGTGGACGGATTCCCGTCACCTGGCAGGACAGGAATGTCCTGGATCGAGGCCGGGAGGTCCACTTTGCGCGCCATGGAAGGGATCAGCAGCAAGCATCGTGCCTGATCCGTGGATCATGGAGACCCCGGACGAGGAGCCCGGGGAGAGTCCGGGCGCCGCGTCTGACATTCGGGTGGCACCTGGCGGGGTGGCGCCTGGCGGGCCTTGGGTGATCCTTGATCTCGCAACAAAAAGTCGTTGTTTATTCAATGAGTACGAGATCATGTTCATCCTGTTTCAGGATGTTGCCGCCCTCGCTCGACCCGCCCCCCGGCCTCAGGCGAAGCGCGCGAGCGCCTCGTGGGCCGAGGCCGGGCGGTCTCCCGGCGCGGCAGCGCAGAGGCTCTCGAGCGCCGCGGCCAGCTCCTCCGACGTCCCCTCTGGCAGCGGTGTCAGGGGGGCGGCCTCGCCGGCCAGGAGGGCGGCGCGATCGAAGGGCGAGGCGCCGAGGAGGCACTCCCGCAGGAGGATGCCCAGGGCGTAGAGGTCGGCCCGGGCGTCGCCGGGGTTGCCCGCCTGCAGCTCGGGGGCGGCGTAGCCCAGGGTGCCCGCCCGGGGGGCGGCGCCCTCCGGCCCCGGCGTCGCGGGGGTGGAGGCGTGGGCGGTGGCCACCCCGAAGTCGGCGACCACGACGCTCTCGAGGGGATCACCGCCGTGGCGGAAGAGGAGGTTGGCCGGCTTGAGGTCGCCGTGGACCACGCCGGCGCCGTGCACCACCTCGAGGGTCTCGAGCACCCCCCGGGCCAGCCGGCGCACGGCCCGCGCCGGGAAGGCGGCCCGGGCCTCGAGCCGGTCGCGCAGGGAGCCTCCGGCGAGGTGCTCCATCACCACCACCCCCCGCGAGGCGTCCAGGTCGAGGATCCGCACGACCCCGGGGTGGGAGAGGGCGCCCACGAGGCGGGCCTCGGGCAGGTCCCGTCCGGGATCGGCGCCGGCGGCGGCCCGGTGGAGGACCTTGATCGCCACCCGCCGCTCGAGGTGGAGATCCTCGGCGAGGTAGACCGTGCCCGCGCCCCCGCGGCCGAGCTCGCGCAGGAGGCGATAGCGGCTGGCGATGGGCCCCAGGGCGCTCCGGGGCAGGGCGAGGGTCTCGCCGGGATCCTGCGCGCGCCGACCGGGCGCCAGGTCGGCCCGGAGGGCGGCGGCCAGGGCGCTCGCCCGGGGGTGGTCGAGGTCCCAGGCCAGGGCGCGCTCGTAGTGGGAGAGGGCGAGGGCCAGCTCACCCCGGGCCCGGGCCTCGTCCGCCAGCTCGAGGTGCGCGGCGACCTTCCCGTCGCGATCTGCGGCGCTCACGTCCGGCTCACCTTCACCCGCAGGCCGGGCCACTCCAGCTCGTCGCCGTCCGCCAGCTCCACCGCCCCGGGCCCCTCCACGGGCTCGTGGTCGAGCCGCAGGGCGGGGCCGCCCTCCAGGAGGAAGCGCCCCCGCTCCAGGCGCAGGCGGACGGCCGGATCCTCGACCGCCTCGCCGCCCGTGCCGGGGAAGAGGCGGGTGAGGGACACGGCCTCGCCCTCGCGCAGGAAGAGGCAGCGGCTGCCGGCGGCGAGGCCGCGCTCGAGCTCGAGCGTGGCGGGCGGCCCCACCTCCCAGCGGATCCGGACGGCGTCACCCAGCTCGAAGCGTCCCTCGGGACCCAGCTCGAGCCGGCCGGCCAGGGGCACGCCGTCGATCAGGGTGCCGTTGCGGCTGCCCAGGTCCTCCAGCCAGAGGGCCTCTCCCTCCCGCAGCAGGCGGGCGTGGCGCCGCGAGACGCCGGGGTCCGCCAGGGGCAGGGGGCTCTCCTCCCCCCGTCCGAGCACCGCGGGCAGCCCCGCCACCAGGATCACCACCCGCCCGTCCTCCGCGCGCAGGCGGGCCCGGCCGGTGAGGCGCTCCGCCTGCAGGGCCTCCCGGGCCTTCCGGGCCCGGGCGCGGCCCTCGGGATCGAGGGCCTCGTCCCGCTCGAGGGCCAGCCAGCGCTCCTCGGCCTCCCGGCGGCGGCCCTGGCGCGCGCAGGCCCGCGCCTCGGCCTCGGCCTCGCTCTGGCGGCTCTCCCGCGAGCGGCGCTCGGCCTCGGCGCGGTCGATCGCCTCGAGCCGCTCGAAGTGCCGGCCGCGCTCCAGCAGCCTCCGGGCCTGCTCGAAGTCTCCGTCCTCGAGGTGGAGCTCGGCCGCCTCCTCCAACGCCTCCGCCGCGGTCAGCAGGGCGAGGGCCTGCCGGCGATCCTCGGCCTCGCCCTTCTCGAGGAGCTCCCGCGCCAGGCGCAGGCGGGGCTCCCGGAGCTCGGCCGGGTCCAGGCCCGAGCCCGCCGCCGTCTCGAGGGCCTGGGCCTTGAGGAGCAGGCGCCGCCCCGGCTCCTCCTGCCGGGCCGCGTGGGCCAGGCGGACCCGGAGCACCAGGGCGGGCATCCCCGCGCGGGCGAAGTGCTCGGCGGCGCTCTCCAGCTCGCCGGCCGCCTCGGCGGCTAGGCCTCGGCGGTAGGAGGGGGAGAAGAGGCGTTTGAGGGATTCGAGCATCGGGAGGTCTTCAGGTCCCCAAGGTAGCCCAGTTTCGACCGATCTCGAACGGCGTCGTGGACGTGTACGTGGACGTGCACGTGAACGTCCACGGCTTCTCCCGGGTGTACCGATCGGCGAGGTCGTTTTCTGGCTAGACTGGGCGGGTGCTGGTCCCCGTCCACCAACAACAGACCCGCTTCACCATCCCCGGCCTGCGCACCGACGAGCGGGGGATCGTGGTGGGGCCGCGGGTGGCGGTCTACCTGCCCTCCCTCGATCGGGTGGTCGCGCTGCTGGGGGTCCTCTCCAACGAGCTGCGCAGCGAGGATCTCTTCGCCGGGCTCGCGATCCACCGGGTCCGCTCGGCCCTCGGCGGCCTCGACTTCCTGGTGATCACCGAGCTGAAGGATCCTCACCTCATCGATCGGGTCTCGGCGGTCGCGAGCCTCCACGGCGGCGAGGTGTTGGTGGGCGAGCAGCACCACTTCGTCCGCTACCGCGATCGCCGCTCGCCCCTGGGCTACGACGTCGACCGGCTGGCCCGCGCCCGGGAGGCCGGGGAGGGGGAGGACGAGGAGGAGGCGCCGGACGGTGACGGGAAGGGCTGGATGCTCTACGGCCGCATCACGGAGGGCCTCCACCGGCTGGAGGAGACGCTGACCCTGCGCTCCCTCCTGGTGCGGATCCCGCCGCGGCCCTCGAGGCGGCCGCCGCAGGACGCGGACGATCTGCTGGTCATGGTGCGGCGGGGGCTGCGGGGGCCGCTGGAGCGGACCCTCTGGCGCTCCCGGATCGAGGGCCGGGTCGCCCGGATGGAGCAGGAGGACGGCACCGAGGTCTTCCTCTACGCGCTGAAGGGGGTCTCCCTCCAGCTGGCCGGCCTGCTCCAGCGCACGCCGGGCTTCGAGGTCTTCGTCGCGGAGGGCGAGCTCGCCGCGGTGGAGCGCGGCCAGGTGCACCCCATCGATCTCGCCGCCTGCGGGCAGGCCTTCGAGGGGAGGGGGATGCACCTCTTCCGCGGCGGCAACCGGCCGGTGCTGGTCCTGCCCGAGTCCCCGGCCTGGACGCCCCTGGCCGATCAGGTCGATCCCACGGTGCTCGGGACCCCGCTACCCCTGGCGCCCGCTACCCCGGCGCCGGCCTCGGGGGTCGATCTGCGGCTGGTGCCGAAGGCCCGTCAGCGAGGCGAGATCGCGGCGATCTTCGTGCCCCGGGATCAGCTGCCCCTCCTGCGGCACCTCGTCTACCTCCTGCCCCCCTCGGCCCTGGTCCGCTACCGGGCGGTGGCGGTGGAGGAGGGGGTGCTGATCGTCTCGGATCAGGGGCCGGTCGAGGAGCTGCCGGTCGGCGTGCCGCTCCAGGAGGCGGCGCCCTCGGTCTACGTGCCGGTGGGCCACACCTTCCGGCCGCAGGTGCCCCCCGAGGTGATCACCGAGGCCCTGGAGGCCGAGCCCGGCCAGCGGGTCGTCTTCGTCACGCCCGAGGGGCCGCCCCTCTCGATCACCTCGGGCTTCCAGCTCCTGGGGCGGGGCTTCCTCGACGCGCCCGAGCCGCGGCCGACCCTGGTCCGTCCCGACACCGCGCCCAAGCGGCCGAGGCTGGTCTACCCCCGGGTCGGGCCCTTCCCCCTCTGGCAGCGCGCCTTCCCCGAGCCGGGCGAGGAGGCCTGAACCCGGCGATGAGTCCCCTCCTCGGCATGCGGGGTGCGCGGCAGTTCCTGGAGGGCTTCCTCCCGGAGTGGCTCGAGGGATCGCCCGCGCCGGTGCGGACGCCGCTGGGCGTCCACGAGGTGCGCACCGCGATCCACCTCCTCGAGGTCAGCGGCGTCTCGGATCGCACCGTGCGGGCGCGGGCGCGTCTGGCCCTGCGCCTGGTGCCCGAGGTGGGCTCCCTGGCCTTCACCCCGGACGACCTGCGCCTGGCGGTGGTGGTCTACAACCTCCTGGCCCTGGGGCACCCGGCCCTCGAGCGCATCGACGCGCGCCCCGGGGGCGAGGCCAGCGGCGCGATCTACACCGCCTCGCTCCTGGAGCAGCTGGAGCCCCCCCGGGACCTGGAGGGGGCCCTGCGCGCCCACACCCTGGTGGGCCGCCTCTTCGAGGCCGAGCGCCAGGACTCCGAGGTGAAGACCTGGCTCGCGACCCACCGCTTCCGGGGCCGCCCGGTCCCGAAGAACATCACCCGCTTCCGCCGCCTGCGCCGGGTGCGGGTGCACGGCCGCCGGGTCGAGGGCCTGGGGCTCCTCGACAGCGAGGATCAGTTCATCCTCCTGGACCGGCTCCTCCTGCGCTCCCCCCTGAGCGACCTGCTCCACCCCGAGCGAGGCCAGCCGGCCTTCCGCCTCGCCGGCCTCGCCCGCTGGCTGGGGCACCCGGACCTCTGCCGCTCCCTCCTCTACGCCTGGGTCGATCGGGACCGCCCCGCGGAGATCGCCGAGGCCCTGGCGCAGGCCCTCCACGTGCGGGTGCGGGGGATGGCGCCCCGGGAGGAGGTGCTGCTGGTCGCCCACGCCCTCTACCACCTGCACCTCCTCCTCCTCACGGAGGGGCTCCACCGCAAGGAGCCGCCGGTGAGCGTCGCCGATCTGGCGGGCCGCTGGCGGGCCCGGAGCGGCTCCCTCTTCGTCGCCCTGATCCTCGCCCTGCGCCAGGCCGCGGGCTCGGCCGGGCTGCCGCCCGACGAGGACCTGGGCGAGGGGTTGGCCGAGCGGCAGGCGGCCTTCGATCGCGTGGCCCGCAGCGCGGTGGACGAGGAGGCCCGGGAGCGGGCGGCGATCGTCCTCGCCGCGATCCTCGGGCAGCCCATCGCCCTGCCGGGCACCGAGGCCCCGGCGCTGCCTCCCCCATCGGGTGTAGAGTGAGCCCCATGGTCGAGCACCGCGCGAAAGTCGTCGGAGGGGCGGGGGAGGGCGCCCCCGGGATCGAGATCCACGCCCTCCAGGAGGCCATCCGCACCCTGAGCCGGCGCTTCCTGGCGAAGGAGGAGATCATCCGGCTGGTCGCCATCTCCGCCATCGCCGGCGAGCACCTCGTGGTCATCGGGCCCCCCGGGACCGCCAAGAGCGCCATCATCCGCTCCTTCGCCGAGCTCTGCGACGCGCACTACTTCGAGTACCTCCTCACCCGCTTCACCGAGCCCAACGAGCTCTTCGGCCCCATCGACATGGCGGCCTTCCGCGAGGGCCGCTACGAGCGGCGCACCGAGGGGATGCTGCCCGAGGCCGAAATCGTCTTCCTCGACGAGGTCTTCAAGGCTAACTCGGCGATCCTCAACACCCTGCTGACCGTGCTCAACGAGCGGGCCTACACCAGCGGCGGCAAGGTGATGGAGGTGCCCCTGATCTCGGTCTTCGGGGCCTCGAACGAGGTGCCCAACGACGAGGCCCTCGACGCGGTCTTCGACCGATTCCTCCTGCGGGTCCACGCCGACAACCTCGAGAGCTACCACTTCCACCGCCTCCTCGAGGCCGGCCTCGACCTGGAGGAGGAGCGGGTGACGGCCGTCGCCGGCCGGCCGCGCCTGCAGCCGGTCCTGAAGGCCGAGCACCTGCGTCGCCTGCGGGCCGAGCTGCCGCGGGTGATGCGGGCCGAGGCCTCGGTGAAGAGCACCTACAAGGGCCTCATCTTCCAGCTGCGCAGCGAGGGCGTGAGCCTCTCGGATCGTCGGGCGATCAAGCTCTTCAAGATCTGCGGCGCCAGCGCGCTGCTCGCCGGGCGCGAGCGGGTGACCGAGGCCGACTTCGCCATCCTCGAGCACGCCTGGAACAACCTCGACCAGCGCGAGATCGTCGCCGAGGCGATCCGCCCCGTGCTCGAGGCCTACTACGGTGAGAACCCCGCCGAGCGGCCCCTGCAGGGCGCGGCCTCCCTCGAGGATCTCGCCGGCGAGCTGACCACCCTGCGCGAGCGCCTCACCGGGGGCGAGCCCCTCCCGGACGTGCAGCTCTTCGCCCTGCTCGGCAACCTGCAGGACCTCCGGGTCGCCCTCCTCTCCCACGGCGGCGAGACCGCCGAGTCCCTGGTGAGCGAGATCGATCGCATGCTGGAGGCGGTCTTCCAGCGCTAGAGGCCGTCGATCCGTGGAACAGGCCTACGGCGCACTGACCCTCTCTCCCTTGCCCCGCCGGGGCGGCATCGAGGGCGTGCTGCGCGCGGCGAGCTGGCACAACCTCGTGCATCGCATCGGCAACCACCTGCCGCTGCTGATCTGCCACGACCTCGGCCGCCTGCTGGTCGAGGGGGCGCCGGCCCGGACCGAGCGCAACCAGGCGGGGCTGGAGCTCGCCGGCCTCGGCGCCGACCCCGGCCTCCTGCCGCACCTGGCCCGCTACGAGGAGCTCCTCCAGCGCCTCGGGCGGACCGAGATGGTGCAGCGGGCCCCCTCGCTGCAGCTCTCCGACGAGGCGGTGGCGGCCCTCATCGCCCGGGTCTTCGCGCCGGTGCTGGAGGCGGCCCCGCCGGCGGAGGGGATCTCGCGGCTGCTCACCGACCTGCCGGTGGACGCGGGGCACTACCTGATGGGCGATCCGGCCCACCTCTGCGCCGAGCACGGCATCGAGCCCGAGCTGGCCTTCCTGCGCCTCGCCAGCGAGCACGCCTTCCGGATCACCACCGCGGCGGAGCGGATCGACATCGACACCCTGCGGCTGATCTCCCTCTTCGCCGGCGACGACTCCCTGGTGGGCTCGGCGGCGGCGCTCGACGTCTACCAGATCCTCGGCGACCCCTCGGCGGCGGACGTGATCCACTTCTCCCTCGAGCTGCTGCCCCAGGTCCTGGAGACCCGCCGCACCCGCGGGCTGCAGCGCTTCGCGATGGACGGCGTGGCCGGCGTGAGCCGCCGGGGCAACCCGGACCAGCTCCTGCCCTCGGAGCTCGCCTACCCGGACGACATCTTCGCCCACAAGGTGGCCGAGAAGGAGCTGCTCTTCTACGGACACGAGGCCGACCGGCAGACCGAGCGGCGCGTGCACCTGGTGCTGGTCGACGCCAGCGCCTCGATGCGCGGCGCCCGGGCCATCTTCGGGCGGGGCCTCTCCCTGACCCTGGTGAAGAAGCTGATCCTCCTGGGGGAGGAGGTGGAGGTGCGCTTCTTCGACAGCACGCTCCACGAGCCCGCGCGGGTCAGCGCCCACAACTTCCAGATCCCCTACCTGCTCTGCTTCCAGTCCGAGCGCGGCCGCAACTACAGCCGGGTCTTCAAGGCCCTCACCCACGAGCTGCGCCGCCGCCGCCGCCTGGCGGGGAGGGGAGCGGCGGTCTACTTCATCACGCACGGGCAGTGCCACGTGCCCCTGCCGGTGATGGAGCAGCTCGCCTCGGTGGCGCGGCTCTACGGCATCTTCGTCCTGCCCGACAGCCAGCTCACCCTCGAGTACCTGCCGGTGCTCCACCAGCACCGGGTGGTGCAGCGCCAGGACCTCTCCGAGTCGGGCGCCCGCCGCCGGGCCGCCCTCGAGATCGTCGACGCCGTCGCGGAGGCCGCCGGATGAACGGCGACGCTCAGGTGCGGGTGAAGGAGGCCGAGGCCCTCCGCCTCGTGTCGGCCCGGGACTACCCGGCGGCGATCGAGCAGCTCACCGGGCTGCTCCAGGAGCTCCACGAGTCCAGCAGCCGCTACGAGGACTGGGTGCGGGCCCTGGCCACGGTGGCGGACCAGGCCGAGCGGCCCCAGATCGCCGGGCCCTGCTGGGAGTACCTGCTGGACTGGGAGCGCGCGGCCGGCGCCCACCACCGGGCCCGCAAGCACGCGGCGGCCGCCCGCTGCCGGGAACACTCGGGGGCCGCCGCCGACGCCGCGCGGATCTTCGAGGGCATCGACGCCTACGTCCACGCGGCGGTCGCCTGGGAGCGGGCGGAGCGCTGGCCGCAGGCCATCGCGGCGTGGGAGCGGGCCGTGCGCCGCTTCGGCGATCCCGCCGATCGCTACGAGCGCGCCCTGGCCCTGATGAACCTCGGGCTCGCCCTCCACCACCAGCAGGACCTGCGCTGGCGGGGCCGCCTCTCCGAGTCGATCGTGCTGCTCGAGGAGGAGGCCGACGAGGCGGAGCGCGGCCACCAGCAGGCCCGGGCGCTGGCCTGCTTCAACGCCCTGGTCGAGATGGGGCGCCAGACCGGCAGCCACGAGAACCTCGCCGAGGGGTACCTCAACTGCATCCGCCTGATGCGCGAGCGCGACCAGCGCCTCTTCGTGCTGCAGTACCACCACGACTTCGCCGAGGCCTCGCTGGCGATGGACGAGCCCCAGGCCGCCGCCGAGGTGCTGCGCGAGGCCAGCGCCTACTGCCGCCGCAAGGGCCTCCTCTACGGGGGCAGCTTCCAGCAGCGAGCCGCCGCGGCCTTCGAGGAGGCGGCGGTGCAGCACCGGGAGGTGGGCGCGCCCCCCGAGCTCGCCGAGAACGCCTACCTGGCCGCGCTGGACTGCTACAACCGCGTGGGTGATCTGCGGAAGGTGAGGCAGACCTACGAGGCCCTCTCCCGCCTCTCCCTGCCCTCCAGCCGGGTCGAGCGCTACCGCGCCCTCCACGACGAGACCACCGAGGAGGGCGTCGTCCGCGATGCCTGGCCCTTCCGCGGGTACTTCAGCCGCGACGCCGCCTACCCCCGCACCTGGCGTTCGGACCTCCTGCGGCGGGACGAGGCCCGGGACCTGCTCGGGCCGGTCTCGGCCGCGGTGGGGAACCTGCGCCTCTGGGACGTGGTGCGCCGCCGCTGCCTGCTCATCGTCCTGCGGGTGGCCGAGGATCCCGGCCGCCTGGAGCGCGAGGCGGCGGTGCAGGATCTCGCCGCCGAGCTCGGCCGCCTCGGCGCGCCGGTCGCCCTCGAGCCCCTCGCTCGGCTCCACGAGCGCGGCACCCCCGAGGTGCGGCGGGTGGTGGCCGCCTCCCTGCGCTTCCTGCCCTTCCGGGAGAGCCTGGAGCTGGTCGGGGCCTGCCTCGAGGATCCCTCCCCCGAGGTGCAGGCGGCGGCCCTCGGGGCCATGCGCTTCCTCGTCTTCCCCGGCGCCCTCGCCCCCCTCCTGCGCCTCTACCGGCAGCACCCGGAGGACGCGGTGCGCCGGGAGGTCATCCTCGCCCTCGGGCGGACGGCCGGCCTCTCGCACCCCTCGAGCCGGGACGCCATGGACTTCCTGCTCCACACCCTGCGGGAGGGCGCCGACGGCGAGGTCCTCACCGCCCTGCGCACGGCCATCGCCGCCAACGCCGGCAACGACGATCTCCCCCTCCTCGAGCGCCACGCGCTGGCGGAGCCCCCCGGACCCACCCGGGTCTTCCTCGACCGGATCATCGTCCAGGTGGAGACCCGGAAGATGACGATGCCGCTGGGAGTCTAGAGCCCTGGGCGCCTCCGACGATCGCGAGCGCCTCGAGGCGCTCCTCGCCGCCGGCGAGCTCCTCCCCGCGGCGCGCCTGCTCGCGCAGGGCGGCGAGCACCTCGCGGCCGCCGACCTCTACGCCCGGATCGCGCTGCCGGTGGAGGAGGCCGCGGCCGCCGAGGCGGGCGGGGACCTCCTGCGCGCCCACCGCTGCCTCCTGGCCGCCGGGCGCTGGCGGCCGGCCGCCGAGCTGCGCGCGCGGATCCTCCAGGACGCCCCCGCCGACGAGGACGCCCGCCTGGCCCGGGCCCTGGCCGGGCAGTGCCGGGCGCGGGGCCGCAAGCACGAGGCCGCGCTCCTCTTCGAGCGCCTCGGAGAGCTGGACACCGCCGCCGCGCTCCACCGCCAGGCCGGCCACCGGCTGGAGGCCGCCCGGGCGCTCTGCGCCGCCGGGAGCCCCGAGGAGGCCCGGGCCCTCCTCACGGAGTGGGTGGAGGAGAGCCGGCGCGCCGACCTCGCCCTGCCGCCGGCGGCGGCGCTGCTCCTCCTGGCCCGGCTCTGCCTCTCGGGGCCCGACCCGCTGGCCGCCGCCCGCCACGCCCAGACCGTGGAGGAGGGGGTGGGGGAGGGCGAGGAGCGGCGGGCGGCGCTCGGCCTGCTGGTGGTCGCCTTCCACCGGGCCGGCCTGCCGGCGGCGGCCGAGGAGGCCCTCCAGCGGCTGCGCGAGGCCGACCCCGGCGCGCCGGCCACCCCCGAGGCGGTCCTCCAGGACCTCGCCCTCGGCCACGAGACCACCGACGAGGGCGAGGGAGAGCGCTGGGTGCTCTCCCGCTACCGCCTCGAGCGGCTGCTCGGCGCCGGGGCGATGGGGCAGGTCTACCGGGCGATCGACGCCCTCACCGGCGAGACGGTCGCGGTGAAGATCCTGGCCCCCTCCTCCCTGCGGGGCGCGGGCGGCGCCGAGGATCGCTTCTACCGCGAGGCGCGCATCGCCCAGACCATCGACGACCCTGGCCTGGTGCGGGTCCGCCACGCCCAGCCGGAGGAGGGCATCCTGGTGATGGAGTTCCTCCCCGGAGGCACCCTCGCCGATCGCCTCCGCGGCGGGCGCCACCTCCCCTGGCCCGTCGTGGTCCGCCTCGGGGTGGAGGCCGCGCGAGCCCTGGCCGCGGCCCACCGGCGGGGCGTGCTCCACCGGGACGTGAAGCCCGCCAACCTGCTCTTCGACGCCCTCGGCTCGGTGCACCTCGGCGACTTCGGCGCGGCGCACCTCGTCTCCTTCCAGCAGACCGGCACCGGCTACCTCCTGGGGACGCTCGCCTTCATGGCCCCCGAGCAGCTGGAGGCGGCGGCGCTGGACGGGCGCACCGACCTCTACGCCCTGGCCGTCACCCTCTACCGGGCGGCCACCGGCCACCTGCCCTTTCCCGGGCCGCAGGTGGCGGCGCAGCAGCGCGCCGGCGCCCGGCCGCCCTCCACGCTGCAGCCGCAGCTGGAGGGGCAGGCCATCGACGCCTTCTTCGAGCGGGCCCTGGCGCACGATCGCGCCGACCGCTTCGAGAGCGGCGAGGCCTTCGCCCGGGCGCTCGGCGCCCTCGCCGAGCTCGGGGGCGGCGCCGAGGCGGCCCCGGCCCCCACGCCCGCGGGAGCTCCGGCAGAGGACTCCGCGCGCCCGGGGCCGCGCTTCGACTTCGAGACGGCGCTCGGTCAGCGGGTCCACCTGGCGCGCGACGCCCGCCTCGGCCGGCGGGTGGTGGTGGAGACCCTCCCCGGGGACATCTCGCCCGCGACCCTGGCCCGGCTGCGCGAGCTGGCCGCGGCGGGGAACCCTCACCTGCAGCCCCTCCTCGATCTCCTCCCGGAGGAGAGCCTGGCCATCTACCATCTCGTCGAGGGGCTGACCCTCGAGGAGGAGCTCTCGCGGCCGGGCGGGGCTCCGGGCCGGGACCGGCGGCTGCGCCTCGCCGCGGACGTGGCCCGCGCGCTGCGGGACCACCCGGGTCCCTTGCGCCCGGGGCGGATCCGCATCGTCGGGGGTCGCGCGATCCTCCTGCTGGCGGGCATCGAGGCCCTCCACGCGGGGGCGGAGCCGCCCGCCGACGCCCGCCCGGCGGTGGCCCGGGTGGAGCGCTGGCTCGCGCTCGGCGCGGACCCGGGGGAGCTCTCCCCCGAGGTGGCCGCCGGGCACCTGGCCGCGCTCCGGGAGCCCGACGCCCCCGAGGCGCCGGCCGAGGCCGAGGCGCTCTCACGATGGCTCGACGCGGGGCGGGCCGGAGGGTAAATCCCGGACTCTTGGTCGACCGAGTGCAAGTCGAGGCGCGCTACGCGCTGCGGGAGAAGTTCGAGGCCCGGCTGCGAGCCGCGCTGGTGCGGGACGGTCACGTCTCGCCGGCCCGGATGAAGGAGGCCCTCGACCGCCAGGTCGTGCACGGCGCTCACCTCGCCACCAACCTGTGGGAGCTGGGCTTCGTCGAGGGCAAGGTGCTCACCCGCGTCTCCTGCGAGCTGCTGGGCATCACGGCCGTCGCCCCGCAGGTGATCCTCCTGGCCAAGGGCGAGATCTTCCGCCTCCTGCCGGTGCACTTCATCCAGCAGCACCAGATCCTGCCCTTCTTCGTCGAGGGCCGGACCCTCCACGTCGCCATGGCCGAGCCCTGGGACCTGCCCACCGTCGAGCGGGCCGCCCACCACTGCGGCCTCGCCGTCCGGCAGCACTTCCTGGGTGAGGTCCCCATGGCCCGGGTGCTCCACCGGGTCCTCGGCCTGCCGATCTCGGCCCGCTTCGAGCTCGGCCGCCGCCTCTTCCAGCAGGCGCGCCGCCCCGAGGGCGCCCCCACCGGGCCGCAGGGCGATCTGATCGACGAGTCGGAGTTCAACGCCCTCTACGCCAGCCACACGGCGACGCCGCTCCTGGCGGTGCCGCCGGTCGCGCCGCTGCCCCCGGAGCCCGAGCTCTCCTTCGACGTCGATCTCGAGCTCGACGCGCTGGACGAGCTCGACCTCGACGAGAGCGGGGTCGGGCTCGACGAGCCGATCCTCGAGCTCAAGCCGGAGGACATGCTCCCCGTCGAGGCGGACGTCTCCCTGGTGCCCATCGAGGACCTCGCCGAGGCCACCGCCCTCCTGGAGGCCGCCACCTCCCGCCGCCAGGTGGGCGAGGTCATGGTCCGCTTCTGCCTCTCGCGGGGCGAGCGGGTGGCGCTGCTGACCCTGGACGGGACCTTCTGGGCGGGCTGGACCGGCACCGGCGTCGGGGTCGACGTCCGGGCGCTGGAGTCGCTGATGGTGCCGGCGGAGGAGGGGACGGTCTTCGGCCTCGTCGCCTCGACCGGCGCCCACTTCCTGGGGCCCCTGCTGCCCCACCGGATCCACAAGCGCTTCCTGTCGGTCCTCGGTGAGGGGGAGCCCACCACGGTCGGCTTCTTCCCGGTCCGCTATCGCGGGCGCGTGGTCTTCGGCGTCTACCTGGACGGCGGTGGGGGGCGGACCGTATCGGTGGACATCGCCGAGATCCTGCTCCTGGCGCAGCGCGTGCCCGGAGCCCTGGAGAAACTGGTGCAGAGGAGACTCGAGAGATGAGCAGCGAGGCACAGACGGCAGTCATCGTGGGGGTCGGACCGGGGCTGGGCACGGCGCTGGCCCGCCGCCTGGCGGAAGAGGAGATGAAGCTCGCCCTGGTCGCGCGCTCCAAGGACCGCATCTCCAAGCTCGCCGAGGAGCTCGACTTCATCGCCAGCGAGGCCACCGCCTACGTCGCGGACGCGACGAAGGAGAGCGACGTCCGCAACCTCTTCGAGGCGGTCAGCGAGGACCTCGGCCTGCCCGACCTCGTCATCTTCAACGCGGGGGCGAGCCAGCGGCGCAGCATCCTCGAGGTGGGCACCAGCGACCTCGAGGATCAGTGGCGGCAGAACTGCCTCGGCGGCTTCCTCGTCGGGCGCGAGGCCCTGCGGATGATGGTGCCCCGCGGCGAGGGCACGCTCCTCTTCTCCGGCTCCACCGGCTCGGTGAGCGCCGCGGCGGGCTTCGCCGGCTTCTCGGTGGGCAAGTTCGGCCTGCGCGCCCTCGCCCAGTCCATGGCGCGCGAGGTCGGCCCCCTCGGGGTGCACGTCGGGCACATCGTCATCGACGGCGAGATCCTCTCCGAGCGCAACCGCCAGGCCCTGGTCGATCGCTCGCCCGACGAGTTCCTCACCCCCGAGGCGACCGCCGAGGCCTTCCTCCAGCTGCACCGGCAGAAGCGCAGCGCCTGGAGCTTCGAGATGGATCTGCGCCCCTGGAAGGAGCGCTTCTAGTGGTGCGACGCCTGTCGACCCTCCTCGTCCTCTCCCTGCTCGGACTCGCGGCCTGCGGTGAAGGCGGCGGCGGCGGCGGAGGGGGCCCCGACGGGGGGAGCGACGGCGGCAGCCGCACCTACCAGTACCGGGCCCTGGCGGGGGTCTCGATGGGGGCCATCGGCACCGGCCTCCTGGGGACCCGGGAGCCCGGCGTCTTCGACGCCCTCGGCCCCCTCGGGGGCAGCCTCGATCTGCGCTACTTCCTCCACTACTTCGAGGACCACCCCCTCTCGGGCTTCTGCACCTACGAGGACACCCTCGCGATCCTCCAGGCGGCCGGGGGCGACCCCGAGGCCCTGAACGACATCGCGGCCATCGAGGCCTGCGCGGTGCGCGCCCCGGCCACCGAGCGCTTCGAGCACGCGATGGACTTCAACCACTGGTGGTACGACGACAACGGCGGCACCTTCGACCGCTCGTCCTACATCGACCTGCTCGAGGACGTCTCCCAGGCGCTGGGCAACCCCGCCTTCCACAACCCCGAGAACCCCTTCTTCCCGCCGGGGGTGGACGAGAGCGCGACCTGCGCCGACCCCATCGTCTTCCCCGGCACCGACCACGGCGGCGACGCACCGGTCTACAACGACCGCTTCAACCCCGAGGGGCGCTTCGACGTCATCACCTTCTGCGACGGCGAGGAGCCCATCGTCACCTGCGAGCAGACCGGGCAGGTCGTGGACTTCTGCGCGGGAGTGGATCCCGACACCTTCTGCGGCGCGGACGGGCCGGCGGTGCAGCTCCCCAAGAACCGCCTCAAGGCGCAGTACCCCGAGGTCTACTACCGGGAGAAGGGCAGCTTCGATCCCTGCCGCCCGCACAGCGAGCGGCTGCGGGTGGTGCTCGCCGTGGACTACGACGGCGACGGCGTCCGCGACTACGGCGAGCCGGTGATCGTCAACGGCCGCGAGCGCTGGGAGGACACCGGCGCCGACGGCTGCCCCTCCACCGAGGAGGACGGCGCGGGCGGCTGCACCACGGCCGCCGAGAGCCCCCACGATCCGGTGACCAACCCCGACCCCAACGGCGACGATCACGACTGGGAGAGGAACGCGCTGGGCACCGAGGGAGACTGGGTCTGGCAGGAGGGCGAGCCCTTCACCGACGCGGGCCTCGACGGCGTGGCCGGCACCGGCGACCACGGCGAGGGCAACGGCCGCTACGATCTCTCCGACGGCGCCGCGCGCTGGCTCACGGTCGGGCCCCGCAGCCAGCTCGAGCGCTGGAGCGACGAGGAGCTGGCGAACACCGACTTCTGGTTCGATGGGGGCATCCGCGACATCTTCAACCTCGGGGTGAGCGCGGCGCAGACCTACGGGCACGTCGCCGCCCGCGACCCGCAGAGCCTCTTCATCCAGAACTTCCCCGAGGTGCCCACCTACGACGACGTGCCGGTGGACCCCTTCGACTTCCGGGAGGTCGACTGGGCGCGGATCCCCGGCAAGGTGCTCTTCCTCTACGGCGACCCCGACGCCACCGACGCGCAGTGGCGGGACGGCGACGGCGCCCACGTGGGGACGGTCAAGCAGGTCCTCGACCGCATGAACCTCCTCTTCGCCTGGCTCTCCGAGCGCTTCCCGGAAGGGGACGACTCCGGCGACGACTTCGGCTCCTACTCCGAGCTCGTCCTGGACGAGAGCTACTACTCCGAGGCGCTCGGCTCCGACCGCGTCTACTCCCGGGCCCTGCCGCCGGGCTACTTCGATCCGGCCAACGCCGAGCGCAGCTACCCGGTGGTCTACTTCCTCCACGGCTACGGGCAGGACCCCACCGGGATGAGCGGCGCCAACGTCGTCCTGACCGGCTACATGGCCGAGGCCCTCCTCGAGAAGATGATCGTCGTCTACGTCGACGGCCGCTGCTGCTTCCGCAACGCGGCCGGCGAGCGCGACTGCCACGAGCCGGCGGACGCCCCCGACAAGGGGCCGGGGTGGGTGCGCGAGTGCCACCGGGGCTCCTTCTACGTCGACTCCCAGGGCAAGGCGGCGGGGGAGGGCACCGCCTACGGGGCCTCGCTCGACGAGCTCATGGCCCACATCGAGGCCACCTACCGGGTGAAGGCCCCCGCCACGCGCTGATCGGATTCGGCTATAGTCGTCTCTGCACCGGGGGGGTGGGTTGATCCCGGGGGAAGAGAGAGATGACCGATCGGGAAGCCGTCGCGAGGATGAAGCTCGCGAAGCTGGACGCAGCCACGCTGGTCCGACAGGACCCTCTGCTCGAGCGCTCACACCTCCTGCAGGCGCTGGGGGAGGCGGCGGAGGCCGTCCTCGCCCGGGCGGGCCTGCGCCGCTATCCCGGCGGGGCGACGATCTACGGCGAGCACTCCTCGCCGGACCGGATCTACCTGCTGGCCCGGGGGGAGGTCGTCCTGCTGAGCTCGGGCGGCGCCGACGCCACGCCCCTGGTCACCCTCCACCCCGGAGACTGCTTCGGCACCGGGGCGGCCCTGGAGCCCCCCGCCCGCGCCGTCACCGTGCGGGCGGTCGGGACGGCCGATCTGGTGGAGATCCCGGCCGAGCCCCTCCGGGAGCTGGCCCGCAACGACCCGACCTTCTCGAGCTTCCTCCAGCAGTGCCACGAGCGGCTGAAGGGGGCGAAGAGCGAGCTCGATGACTTCCTGGACCGCTGGTAGGAGGCGAAGACCATGGGAATGGACCAACACGGCTACGACGACGACGAGAAGGAAGCGGCGAAGCGCTACAACGAGTTCGAGTGCCCGGACTGTGACGCCAACAACCCCGTGGATGATGGCTTCACCGACGGCTCCGAGGTCCGCTGCTACTACTGCGGCATGGCCTACCAGGTGCAGGTCACCGAGGCCGGCAAGCTGAAGTACAAGGCGGTCTAAGTATTCGAAAAAACGGGCAGGAAGGAAGTGGCTCGACCCCCGACCTCCCCTATAATCGATGATTGCCCGTCCGGTGGGGCCGCGCACGAGGGGTGCGCGGGAACACGACCACCCGGCGGCCGAAGATCATCATGAGGCAGACCTTGGCGATCCCGCGAGGGAGCAGAGGCCGCGTGCCGGACCCATGGTCCGGAGGCGGCTCCTCCCTCCTCCTGCTCGTCCTGTTCCTGGCGCTCCTCGCCTGGCCCTCCCGGGCCGCGGCGGTGGTGACCGGGACCGCGCCGAGCCTCTACCAGAGCTTCACCGTCCAGGGCTCGGCCCAGACGACGGGCAACACCCTGATGATCCTCGCCCTCGAGGATCCCCGGGTGAACGACACGCTGCTGGATCCCTCCTTCACCTCCGCGAACCTCTCCGGGGTGCCCATCAACGCCACCATCGAGGGGGCCTACGTCTTCTACTCCGGCCGCACCGACGCGGTCGCCGACGATCAGTTCGACTTCTACACCCCCGATGGCGTGATGCGGCCCCTGGTGGCCGGCCTCTGCCGCAACCTCACCTACGGCGGCCAGAGCTTCTTCTACTGCCGCCGGGACGTCACCTCGCAGGTGCGCGCCGTCTCCGCCGCCCGGGGCGGTGACGTCAACGGCGTCTACAACGTCAACGGCGTCCAGGCCCGGGTGGGCGTGCGCGGCAGCCTCTCCAACGGCTGCGCCTTCACCGATCCCGGCTGCCAGGCCGCCTACGCCGGGTGGTCGCTGGTGGTGGTCTGGTCCAGCGAGACGGCCCCGGGGGTGCGCAACCTCCTCCTCTACGACGGCTTCTACGGCTGCGACGAGACCACGACCTCGGGGATCTCGGCGCCGATCCCGCTCTCGGGCTTCACCGTCGGCGATCCCGCCGGCGGCGAGATCGTCTTCTTCGCCCTGGAGGGCGACCCCCACCTCGGCAGCCCCCCGGGGGGCATCGAGTGGGGCGACTGGATGCAGTTCAACCCGCAGAGCGGCAGCGGGGTGCTCCTCCAGTCGGCCTCCAATCCACCGCGCAACCTCTTCAACAGCACGGTGCAGCAGGCGGGCGTGCCCTTCAACGGGGTGGACCTCGACGCCATCGACCTGGGGCCCACCGGGCTGAACCTGCTCTCGCCCGGCGACACCAGCGCGAGCATCGTCCCCGGCTCGGGGGACGGCGTCCTCGACGGCGGCCAGCAGGGGGAGCTCTTCATCCTCGGCTGGGTGCTCCTGGGCATCGACACCATCGCCCCCTCCCTGGGGCAGGCCTCGACCAAGCGGGTGGACAAGACCACCGCGGCCTCCGGCGAGACCCTCACCTACACCCTGACCCTCACCAACTCCGGCAACGACTTGGCGCCGGGGGTGATCGTGCAGGACGCCCCGCCGGCGGGCACGACCTACATCCCCGGCACCACCACCCTCGACGGGCTGCCCGTGCCCGACAGCGGCAGCAACAGCGCCCTGGTCTCGGGGCTGAACATCGGGGACCTCGACTACCGGGTCGGCACCACCACCACCAAGACCGTCTCCTTCCAGGTGTCGATCGACGCGGGCACCTCCGACGGCGCCTCGATCTGCAACCAGGCGACCGTCGACTCCAGCCGCTCGGTGCTCGTCACCCTCACCACCAGCCCCTGCACCACCGTCCAGGCTCCTGAGCTGCGCGACCCGCAGGTGCTGGAGGTCACCGATCTGAACGGCGGGGTGGTCCAGCCCGGGGATCGCCTGCGCTACCGGGTCCGCCTCTACAACGACGGCAACCAGCCCGCCCAGCAGGTCCGCTACGTCCAGCCCCTGCCCGCCCACGTGAAGGACCTGGTGGTCCTGGCGGTGCCGCCGGGCGCCACCGACGGCTCCGCCCTGCCGCAGATCGACGTCTCCAACATCACGGTGCCCGGGAGCTTCTCGGTCGAGCTCCTCTTCGAGGTGACGATCCTCGACGAGGCCGAGCTGATCGCCGCCGGCGTGCCCTCCTCGGGCATCGACGGGCTGCTGATCTCCACCCAGGGTGAGCTGCAGGCCCCCTGGCTGACCGCGCCCCTGCTCACCGACGACCCCTCCACCGCCGCCACTCCGGACCCCACGCGGGTGCGCCTCTCCTACGCGGTGGATCTGACGAGCTCGGCCAAGGCCGGGGTCGACGACAACGGCGCCCCCCTCCAGGGCCGCGACACCGTCACCTACACCCTCACCCTGCGCAACACCGGGAACCGGGCGGCCACCGCCCGCATCGTGGACAACCTCCCGGCCGAGGTGGAGGCCTGCACGATCCTCTCCTCGCCCGTGCCCGCCACCTGCAGCGCCAGTGGGGGGACCAACGGGACCGGACAGCTCGTCGCCAACGGCATCCCCGTCTCGGCGGGGGGCACCACCCTCATCAGCTTCCAGGTGCGGGTGCAGGAGGACGCCATCGACGGCGCGCTGGTGACCAACGTCGCCTCGCTGACCGCCCTCGAGACCACCGGCACCCTCACCCTGAGCTCCACGGGCCTGCGGATCCTCAACCGCGCCCACCTCTCGGCCTCCACCAAGATCGTGGTGGACGCCAACGGCGCCCCGGTGGAGCCGGGGGATCGGCTCGACTACCAGCTGGCCATCCGCAACTCGGGCAACCGGGCGGCGACCGGCGTGACCGTCTCCGACCTGATCGACACCAACCTCTCCATCCTCTCGGTGGGGCAGGGCGGGCTGATCTCGGGCGGCCAGGTCACCTGGAACGCCATCAGCACCCCGGCGCTCGCGCGGATCGAGCCGGCCCAGGAGGTGCTCCTCGACCTCGCCGTGCAGGTGAGCACCCCGCTGCCCAACGGCACCTTGATCTCCAACCAGGGCGTCATCACGGCCCCGGAGATCACCGGGCCGGCGCTCACCGACGATCCCACCACCCTCGAGGTCGGCGATCCCACCCGGGTGCGGGTCCAGAGCCTGCCCAACTTCGTCTTCGAGAAGCGGGTGATCGATCTCGGCGGGGGCCCCGTGCGCCCCGGCGATCGGCTCCGCTACGAGCTGATCCTGCGCAACACGGGCCCCGGCGACGCCACCTCGATCGCCGTGAGCGACGCCCTGCCGCCGGAGCTCTCGGTGGTCCGGATCGAGAACGGCGGCACCCAGGTGGGCGGCTCGCTGGTCTGGACGATCCCCTCGATGGGGGTCTCGCCCACCGGTGACACCCTCCTGGCCTTCGAGGCGGAGCTCGCCAGCCCGCTGGCGAACGGCACGATCGTCTCCAACCAGGCCGACCTGGTCGCCGCCGAGCTCTCCTCCGCGATCCTCTCCGACGATCCGGACACGCCCCTCCCGGCGGATCCGACGCAGGTGGTGGTCTCCTCGCAGGCCGACCTCTCCGCCTCGACCAAGGCGGTGGTGGATCTCAACGGCGGCGCGCACCTGCCCGGCGACGATCTGCGCTACACCCTCGTGCTGACCAACACCGGCGACGCGCCGGCCCGGAACGTGGTGGTCAGCGATCCGATCGCCGCCTGCCTCACCTCGGTGACGCCAGGGGAGGGCGGCACCCTCGCCGGGGGCCAGCTCACCTGGAGCTCGCCGCTCACGCCGACCCTCGCCCGCATCGATCCGGGCGCGGACGTGGTCCTCACCTTCGACGCCCGGCTCGCCGCGAGCCTGCCCGACGGCACGCCCTGCGCCAACCAGGCCACGCTCCTCTCGAGCGATCTGCCGGGCCCCGTGCTCACCGACGATCCCTCCACCACGGCCGTCGACGACCCGACCGTGATCCTCGTCGAGTCCCGCCCCTCCCTGGAGGAGAGCGAGAAGCAGGTCGAGCTCGTGGCCGACCGCAACGGCGACGGCGCCTTCAGCCCCGGGGACGGGATCCGCTACACGCTGCGGATCCGGAACACCGGCTCCGAGGACGCGACCAACGTCCGGGTGCGCGATCCGATCCCCGCAGAGCTCTCCAACGTCGTGGCCACGCCCCCCGGCACCGTGGTGGGCACGGAGCTGCGCTGGACCTTCGCCACCCTCGCCGCCGGGGCGACCCGCACCCTCACCCTCGAGGCGGACCTCGCCTCGCCCCTCGACGACGGCGCGGTGATCTCGAACCAGGCCTTCATCGGCCGCACCGGCCTCACCACCGAGGTGGCCACCGACGATCCGGCCACCCCCGAGGTCGACGACGCGACGGCCTTCACGGTCGTCTCCACCCCGGATCTCTCGGGCTTCACGCTCGTGGCGATCGATCCGAACGGCGCGCCCTTGAGGCCGGGGGACGAGCTGCGCTACCGGCTGACCCTGGTGAACGAGGGCACGGCGCTGGCCCGGGACGTCTCCGTCACCCTGCCGCTCGACCCCAGCACCAGCTTCCTCTCGGCGAGCGCCGGGGGCGTCTACGATGCGAGCGCCCACGCCGTCTCCTGGGTCATCCCCCTGATCGGCATCGGCGCCGATCTGGCGCGGATCCGGACGGTGAGGACCCTGCTGGGCTCGCCCCTCGACAACGGCCTGCCCATCACCGCCCAGGCCACCGCCACGGCCGCCGGCCTGCCGGCGTCGGTCCTCTCCGACGATCCGGCGACGGCCGCCCTCGACGATCCCACGGTCCGCTTCGTGGTGAGCGGCGCCGACCTCCACGCGAGCACCAAGACGGTCGCCGACGCCAACGGCGGCGACGTGCGGCCCGGCGACGTCCTGGCCTGGGCCATCCAGGTGCGCAACGACGGCGACGCCGTCGCCCGCAACGTCACCGTGGACGACGCCTTCGACGGCGCGCTCACCGGCCTCTCCCCGCAGCAGGGTGGGGTGGCCGCCGGCCAGAGCGTCCACTGGGACGCCTCCACGACCCCCGCGCTGGCGGCGCTGGCCCCCGGCGAGAGCCAGACCCTGGTGGTGCTCTCGGTCGTGGACTCCCCGCAGGACGACGGCACCCTCGTCGCCAACCAGGCCCTGATCTCCGCCGACGGCCTGGTCGCGCCCGTGCCCACCGACGATCCCGCGACCGCCGCGGTGGACGATCCCACCACGGTGGTGGTCGTGGCCGCGCCGGAGCTCTCCGCGACCACCAAGACCTTCACCGCCACCGGCGGCCTGCCCGTGCGCCCCGGCGCCGTGGTGACCTGGACCCTCTCCACCCGCAACCAGGGGGACGCCTGGGCCCGGAGCGCGACCTTGCGCGACGCGCTCGATCCCTCCCTGACCTTCGTCTCGGCCTCCGACGGCGGGGTCTACGATCCGGGGAGCCACACGGTGAGCTGGAGCCTGGGCGATCTGCCGCCCGGCCCGATCTTCGAGCGCACCCTCCTCACCCGGGTGGTGACGCCCCTGGACCACGGCACGGTGGTCTCCAACCAGGGCCTGCTCGAGAGCCCGAGCCTGGCGGCCAGCCAGCCCACCGACGATCCCGCCACGGCGGTCGTGGGCGACCCCACCACCTTCACGGTGGAGAGCGCGCCGGATCTCTCGTCGAGCACCAAGGAGGTCGTGGACCGCAACGGCGGCGTCGTCGAGCCCGGTGACCTCCTCGACTACCGCATCTCCCTGATCAACAGCGGCGACATGCTGGCCCCCGGCGTGGTCACCCTCGACGACCTCGACCCGCGCCTCGAGGTGGTCTTCACCCAGGACGGCGGCCTCCACGACGCGGGCGCCGGCCGCATCACCTGGCCGGCGGTCGATCTCTCTCCCTCCGATCAGCCGGTCGTCCGGCGCTTCACGGCGCGGGTGCCCCCGCTGACCGCCAGCGGCACGGTCATCGCCAACCAGGCCCTCGTCGCCGGGGCCGGGCAGTCGGTCCCCACCGACGATCCCAGCACCCCCGAGCCGGCCGACCCCACCGAGGTGGTGGTTGTCTCCGCCCCCGACTTCACCCTCACCGAGAAGACGGTGGTCGACGACGACGGCGGGCTGCCCCTGCCCGGCGATCGCCTCACCTACACCCTGCGGGTGAAGAACACCGGCAACACCCACGGCACGGCCGTGCGGGTGCTCGATCCCATCGACGCCCTCCTCACCGACGTGCAGCCGGGGCAGGGCGGCAGCTTCGATGGCAGCGCCATCCTCTGGGACCAGACCACCACGCCCGCCCTGGCGCGGGTCGCCCCGGGCACCAGCGGGGACGTGCTCCTCACCTTCACCGCCCGCATCGCCGCGGAGGCCCGGGACGGGGATCGGATCGCCAACCAGGCCCGGATCGAGAACGCCGAGATCGGCGGCGCCGTGGTCTCGGACGATCCGACGACCCCCGCGCCCTCGGATCCCACCGTCCTCCAGCTGGCCCTGCCGGACCTCGGCTCGGCGACGATGACCGTCGAGGATCTCGACGGCGGGGACGTGGAGCCGGGCGACCGCCTGCGCTGGACCCTGACCCTCCAGAACCTCGGCAGCCACCCGGCCGAGGACGTGGTCGTCCGCGACGCCCTCGACCCCACGCTGCTGGTCGATCCGCAGGTCCTCGGGGGCTCCCTGGAGGGCGACGAGGCCGTCTGGAGCGTCGGCACCCTCGAGCCCGGGCAGCGCGTCGAGCTCTTCCTCGAGACCACCGTGGCGGCCCTGCTGGCCAACGGGACCGAGATCCCCAACCAGGCCACGATCACCCTCGGTGACCTGCCCACCCTCGTCCTCACCGACGATCCCGCCACCCCGGAGGAGGACGATCCCACCACCGTGGTCGTGGTCTCGGCGCCCGACCTGATCGTGCACAAGACCGTCGAGGACCTCACCGGCGACCTGGTCGTGCCGGGCGACAGCCTCCGCTACACCCTCACCCTGGAGAACGTCGGGAACACCCTCGCCACCCAGGTGCTGGTGGAGGACACCCTGCCGGCCCTCGTGGCGAGCTGGAGCGAGAGCCCCGCCGCCGTCACCGTCGATCGCCGGCTGACCTGGACGCCCACCGAGGTGCCGGCCCTCGCGGCCGTCGCCCCGGGCGAACCCGTGGTCCTCACGATCGACGTGGTCCTGACCTCCCCGCTGCCCGACGGAACCCTCGTCGCCAACCAGGCCCGGGTCTTCCACGCCGAGCTCCCCGCGGCCGTGCCCAGCGACGATCCCACGACGCCCGCGCCCTTCGACGCCACGGCGGTGCGGGTCTTCTCCGCCCCGCGCTTCGACCACTCCGAGAAGACGGTGGTCGATCTGAACGGCGGCCTGATCGAGCCGGGGGACCTGCTCGAGTACACCCTCGTCATCCTCAACGACGGCACCGAGGACGCCCTGGGCTCGGTGCTGCAGGATCCCGTCCCGGCGAGCACCCGCTACGTGCCGGGCACCACCCGCCTCAACGACGCGCCGGTGGACGATCCCGCCGGCGGCGGCTCGCCCCTGGTGCTCGGGCTCTCCCTGAGCTCGGCCCGCCCGGGCACCCCGGCCGGCGTGATGCTGGTCTCCGACGGCGCGGCGCCGGACGACGAGGCCGCGGTCGTCACCTTCCGGGTGCAGGTCGAGGCGGGCGTCCTCGGCGGCACCGAGATCGCGAACCAGGGGCGGATCGCCTCCCTGCAGACCGAGGCCGTCGGCACCGACGATCCCGCCACGCCCACGCCGGGCGACGCCACCGTGGTGGTCGTGGGGCGGGCCATCCACCTCGGGGACGCCGGCAAGACCTGGAGCTTCACCCGCGACGAGGAGACCCCGGGCGTGGTCGAGCCCGGCGACCGGATCGCCTTCGAGCTCTCCGTGCCGAACCGCGGCACCTCCACGGCCCACGACGTCGAGATCCGGGATCCCCTGCCCGCGGGGACCCGCTACCTCACCGGCAGCCTCACCCTCGACGGCCGGCCCCTGACCGACGCCGCCGACGGCGACCCGGGCCAGGTGGCCCTGGGCGCCGTGCGGGTGGTCGTCCCCTCGATCGATCCGCACGCCACCGCGCTGGTGCGCTTCGAGGTCGAGATCGAGAGCGACGCCGGCCCCACGGTGGTCAACCAGGGTACGGTCTCGGCCCTCGACGAGACCGGCGTCCGGGTGGAGGTCCTCACCGACGCCGATCCCTCGGTGCCGGGCGACCAGGCCACCGTCATCCCCATCGGCGACGCGCCGGTGCGCGACCTCTCGACCTCCCTGAAGGCCGTGGTCGATCTCGACGGCGGCGTGGTGGAGCGGGGCGACCTGCTCCAGTACCAGCTCGTGGTCCGCAACACCGGCAACGTCCCGGTCGAGGAGATCTCGCTCTCCGATCCTCTCCCGCGCCACCTGGTCTACGTCTCCCACGAGACGCCGAGCGGCAGCAGCTCGCGCTTCGAGAACCCACCGGCGGGCACCGGCCAGGGGATGCTCCACTTCTCCCTCGGGGCGCCGCTCCCCGCCGGGGAGAGCTGGCAGGGCACCTTCCTGGTCCGCATCACCCACGACGCGCCGGACGGCGCGATCCTCTCCAACCTCGCCCTCCTCGAGGCGCGTGATCTGCCCTCCCGGGAGCTGGGCCCGGCGACCGTGGTGGTGGGCGCCGCGCCGGGGACCGGGGGCTACCTCGGCCGGATCTTCCTCGACGGCGACCGCGACGGCGCGCTCGGCGAGGGGGAGGGCGGCCTGACCGGCTACAACATCAGCGCCGTCTCTCCGGCCAGCGGCGAGATCGTGCGCTCGGCGGTGAGCGACGCGCGGGGCGACTTCGCCCTCGTCGGCCTCCCGGTGGGGCCCTGGATCCTGCGGGTGAGCTCGGCCAGCGGCACCACCTTCGTGCAGGAAGCGGTGGCCGCGGCGCGGGCCGACGCCCTCGAGGTCCACGACTGCGCCATCGATCCCTCGGGCGTGGTCTACCGCGGGGACGACGGCAGCGGCGTGCCCGACGCCCGGGTCTGGCTGCTCTACGACCAGAGCCGGGTGGGGCAGGCCCCGCTGCCCTGCGACGAGGACCAGCGCCTGGTCACCCTCGAGACCGATCCCAACCTCGGCGCCAGCGAGACCCACCCCCTGCCGCGCCCGGTGGGCACCGCCTGCCTCCTCCCCGGCCAGCAGGGCCAGACCACCCCCCGGGGTGAGTCCGCGGGCTTCTACCGCTTCGACGTACCCCAGGCCGATCCGGCCATGGCCTACCAGCTCCAGGTGGTCCCGCCGGCGCCGCAGCTCGCCTTCCCCTCGGTGGTGCGCCCGGCGGCGCCCGGCTTCGCGCCTCCCGGCGCCGTCGTGCCCGACCCCCGCCCGAACCTCGAGGGCGACACGACCTGGTACCAGCACTTCTCCATCGGCGTGCCCGAGGACGAGGTCACCCACAACCACGTGCCCCTCGACCCGGTGCGGGATCTGCTGCAGCTGACCAAGGTCGCGGCCCGCGGCACCGCGACGGTGGGCGAGCTGGTCGCCTACACCCTGACCCTGAAGAACCGCTCCGGCGCCGACCTGCGCAGCACCGGCGCCTCCGGGGATCTCGGCGGCACCGGGGTGCGGATCCAGGATCTGATCCCGAGCGGGATGAAGTACGTCGCCGGGACGGCGACCGCCTCCCGGCTGCGGGTGGCGCCGGACGGTGGCCTGGTGCGGGCCTGCCCCCGGGTGGGGGAGGACGCCCTCGGCTGTCCCAGCGAGCGGGCCGAGCCCGCCCCCCTGATGGACACCCAGCAGGCGGTGGGCGGGGCCCTCTCCTTCGGCCCCTACGACCTGCTGGCCGGTGAGCAGCTCGAGCTCCGCTACGTGCTCGCGGTGGGCGCCCGCGCCAAGCCCGGCGCCGCCACCAACCTCGCCCGGGCCACCCTGGACGACGTCGAGGTCGGCGAGGCCGAGGCCTCGATCCACATCGTCGCCGATCCCCTCTTCGACGAGGGCACGGTGATCGGCAAGGTCTTCTGCGACGACAACGAGGACGGGCGGCAGCAGCCCGGCGAGCGGGGGTTGATCGGAGCGCGCGTCTACTCGGACACGGGGATGGCCGCCACCTCGGACCGCAGCGGCAAGCTGCACTTCAACCGGCTGCCGCCGGGGATGCGGCTCTTCAAGCTCGATCCCTCCAGCCTGCCGCCGGCCAGCGGCCCGGTGGGCCCCCCGGGGAAGCCCCTCTTCCTGACCCGCGGCCTCGACGCGGTCCTCTCCTTCCCGGTGCGCTGCGCGCTGGCCGAGATGAAGCCCACCCAGCTGGGCGTGATGCGGCCCAGGGCGCCGCCGGCCCTGGCGGTCGTGGCGACCTCCAGCCCCCTCGACCTGCAGGTGGGGGAGGCCGAGGTCGTGATCCCGCGCCTCGATCTGCGCGTCACCGCCGAGGGCGGTACGCCGCGCTTCGACGAGCCGGGCCTCCCGGTGGGCCTCGACCAGGGCGCGAAGGCCCAGCTCCACCTGCAGGCGAGGGGCACCCCCCGCCGCTGGCGGGTGGCCTTCGCCCGGGCGCCGGTCGCGCCCGCCCTCCCCGAGGGCACCTCCGCCGAGGAGGCCGCACGCCTCCTCGGAGGCCCCGAGAGCTGGCAGCGCCTGGCCGTGCTGACGGGGGAGGGCGCGCCGCCCGCGAGCCTGGCCCTGCCCGCCGACCTGCCCCGCGGGGAGCCCCTCGTGGTCTGGGCCGGCGTCGAGGGCGAGCCGGGCCTCGCCTCCCGCAGCGCGGTGCAGGTCTTCGCGCTGGACTGGATCCCGCCGCCCTTCACGCCGGTGAAGCTCACCCTGATGGGCGAGCTCTTCCCCAAGCAGGGCGCGAAGCCGACCGCGGTCTTCCGCAAGGTCTTCGAGCCGGCCCTGAAGGCCCTGCAGGACTACCCCAGCTCGACCGTCGAGATCGCGGTCCACGTCGACGCCACCTACCGCAAGCGCGCCATGCCCCTCTCCCGGCAGCGGGCCGAGGCGATCAAGGGCTGGCTGGTCGAGAGCGGCATCGCCGCCGAGCGGATCGACGCCACCGGCAAGGGCTCGACCCGGCCGCTGGCGCCGAACATCGGCCAGCGCAACCAGCGCAAGAACCGCCGGGTCTGGGTGGCGGTGAGCGCGCCGGAGCCCGAGATCCCCGAGCTCCCCTCGATCACCCTCCCGGCCGGCTTCCAGGTCGGCGGCGCGGAGACGGCCCTCGACGGCATCGGCAACTTCGCCGACGTGGTCGAGGTCGCCCGCAACGGCCGGCTCTCCCTGAGCCTCGGCCTCGCCCGCGGCGAGCGCCTCGGCCTCCTGCGGCGCCTCGACGCCGAGGGGCAGCCCCTCGCCCTGCCGGCCGACGATCCCGAGGCCGACGCCTTCTCGGCGGAGGCCCTGCGCCTCGCCGGCCTGCGCTGGGCGGCCAGCCCCGACACGGGTGAGGCGGCGACGACGGTGGCCGCGGCGGCCCCGGAGGCGAGCGAGGACGAGCCGGGCGTGCCGGCCTCCCTCGCGGGCGAAGACGAGGAGCCGGGCACCCCCGCCGCCCTCGCCGGGCCGGCGGCCCCCGCGGCGACCCCCACCGCGCCCGCCGCGGGCGCGGGCGCGGCCGTGGCGATGCGCCTCGAGCTGCCCCGCAGCGGCGGGACGCCCCTCCTCACCTGGGAGGGCGCGCGCCACGCGCTGCCTCTCGCCGCCGTCACCGGCCTGCGGGAGGACGAGGAGGGGCCGGTGAAGCTCGGCAAGGGCGGCCTGCCCCGCAAGCCGATCCCCTTCCTCACCCGGATGCCCGGGCAGCTGCGCGCCTCGGAGTGGGAGCTGTGGATCGAGGACACCGCCGGCCAGCGGGTCGGTCGGGTGGCCGGCACCGGCGCGCCGCCGCCGCGGATCCTCTGGGACGGCAAGGACGAGGCCGGCGCCCCGGCCCTGAAGCGGGGCGAGGGCTACCGCTTCCGCCTGCGGGTCCTCGACCAGCAGGGCAACGAGGGCAAGGGTCCCTGGGGCACCTTCGCCGTGGCGAACGTGGGCCTCTCCCGCACCCTCAACGGGCTCTTCGCGATCGGCTACAACATCGCGCCGGCCAAGCGCGCCCCGCTGCAGGCCTTCGCCCGTCGGGTGGAGGAGATGGGGCCCGGCACCCGGGTCACGGTGGTGGCCCACACCGACAACACCGGTGGCCCCGAGGCCGCCATGAGCCGCACCGACAAGCAGGCCGCGGCCGTGGCCCGCCTGCTGGCCTCCTACGGGATCCCGCCGGACCGCATCCGGCAGATCTTCAAGGGCGACACCCAGCCCCTCGCGCCGAACCTCTCCGCCCGGAACCGCGAGCGCAACAAGCGCATCGTCCTGCGGGCGGTGCCGGCCCAGCCGCGCTCGCCCGAGGCCCTGCCCGTCCAGTCCGGCGTGACCCTCGGCGGGGTGGCCGCGCAGGCCACCGAGGCCGGTCAGGTCTGGACCGCCACGGTGACCCTCACCGAGCCGCTGCCGGTGGTGATCCGCACGAGTGAGGGCCGCGAGGCCACCTACCGGCTCTCCCTCCAGCCCGACGCCGGGGCCGGCGCCGGCGGCGACCTCCCCCTCGATCTCGACCGCCGCTCGCTCCCCGCGGCCTGGCCGGCCACGTCGCGGCCGATCCTCCTGGCCCAGGGCACCCTGCTCGGCGACGAGGAGGACGAGGAGGAGGACGGCCCCGGCGGGCTCCGCGAGGAGCCCCTTCCGGCGCTCGTTCCCCTCGTGACCCCGGACGAGGCGGCCGCGAAGGAAGAGGAGAAGGACGAGGAGCCCGTCGCGCAGCCCGTGGCGCAACCAGTGGCGCAACCCGTCGCGCAGCCCGTCGCCGGGCCCCAAGGGGCCTTGCCCGTCGCGCAGCCCGTCGCGCAGCCCGTGGCTCAGCCGGTGGCCCAGCCCGTCGCGCAGCCCGTCGCGCAGCCGGTGGCGCAGCCGGTCGCCGAGTCCGCGCCCGCCTCGGGCACGCGCCTGGGCGATGATGACGAGGACGAGGAGGGCCCGGGCAGCGGCCCGGCCGGTCCCGCTCCGGCGCCCGAGCCGCCTCCCGCCGCGCCGCCGACGCTGGCCGAGCTCAGCGCGCCCGAGCAGGAGCTCGAGCTGGTGGTCCTCCCCCGCGAGCAGATCGACGAGAAGCAGGTCCCGATCGTCGAGTCCCGCCTGGTGCTGCCGCCCCAGGGGGTCCCGCTGAAGGGCGCCCACCTCCCGATCTACGGCCGCACCGCGCCGGGCGCGGTGGTCACCGTGGCCGGCAAGACCCTGAAGGTCGACGCCGACGGACAATTCGCCAGCAGCATCGAGGTGCCCCGCGGCCAGTCCCTCTTCTCCCTGCGCATCCGGGACGAGGCCGGCAACGAGGCGGTCTTCGAGCGGGAGATCGTGCGGGAGCAGAGCGAGCTCTTCGTCCTGGCCCTGGCCGACGCGGCGATGGGCACCCCCGGCAACCAGCTCGACGGAGTGGGGGAGACCACCAGCCTCGACCTCGGGCCCGTCTGGCTCCACGGCCGCGCCGCCGCCTTCGTGAAGGGCGAGTGGGCGATGGAGAAGGGGCCCTGGGACGAGCTCGAGCTGCAGCTGCACCTCGACACCGCCCGCTGGGGCGAGGAGGTCATGGCCCGGGAGCTCGTGAACCCGGATCGCGGCTACCTCCTCTACGGCGACACCGGAGAGCTCGAGGCCGTGGCCGAGGCGGCGGGCCCCCTCTGGCTGCGCCTGAAGGCCGACGAGAGCGAGCTGAACCTGGGCAACGTCCAGACCCGCCTGGGCACCGGCGGCCTCTTCGACTACCGGCGCACCCTCTACGGCGCGCGCCTGCACCTCGACGAGACCGTGGCCGAGAAGTACCGCTTCGAGGCCGACGGCTTCGGCTCCGCGGGCGAGCTGGGCCAGCAGCCGGGCCACGCCGTGCTCCAGGGCACGGGCGGCTCCCTCTACTTCCTGCCCCACCGCGACGTCGTCGAGGGCAGCGAGCGGGTGACCGTCACCGTGCGCGATCGCGAGACGGGCATGGTGCTCTTCTCCCGGCCGCTGCTGCGGAACGTCGACTACACCTTCCGCTTCGACCAGGGGCAGCTCTTCCTGAAGAGCCCGCTGCCCTCGGTGGCCCACGCCGGCTGGCTGGGCGGCACCAACGCCGCGACGCCGCTGGACGATCATCCGGTCTTCCTCACGGTGGACTACAACCACCGGAGCCTCGGCACCGAGGGCCTGATGGCCGGCGGCGGCTACCTGCGCCACACCTACGACGGCTGGCTCTCCCTGGGCGGCGGCCTCCTGGCCCAGGCCGAGGGGCCGACCAACCGGGGCTATCAGCTCTGGGGGCTCTCGGCGGAGATCCGGCCGAAGACCCGCTCCTACCTGAAGCTGGAGTACGCCCGGAGCGAGGGCACCGATCTGGCCGGCAGCTACTCGGCGGACGGCGGCCTCACCTACGCCGGGCTGATCCCGGGCTGCGAGAGCAGCACCCTCGTCAGCGAGCGCTGCGGCGCGCAGGGCAACGCCTTCATGGCCGAGGGCGCGCTCTCCTTCGGTGAGCTGGCGGGCAAGAGCAAGGACGTGGTGCTGCTCACCGGCCGCCTCGAGCTGCAGGATCCGAGCTTCTACAACTCCCAGCGGCTCCTCGATCAGGGCCAGAGCCGGGGCGGCGTGCAGCTGGCCTGGACCATCACCGACCACGACGATCTGGTGGCCCGCTTCGATCACGTCGCCAGCCAGCTCCCCACCGGCGTGGTGGGGGAGGGGACCGGCCGCACCAAGCTCGTGCAGCGCTCCTCCTACGGCCTGCGCTACGCCCACAGCGGTGACAAGTGGCGGGCCTTCGGGGAGTGGAACGGCGCGGTGGTCAGCGACGAGGAGGTCGGCCGGATCGCCAGCGACCGCCTGCTCGCCGGCGGCGAGTTCGACCTCACCCACGGCCTGACCCTCCTCCTCGATCAGGACCTGACCCTGGGCGGCGACGACCGGATCTTCCCGCAGCTGGCCGACCGCCTCTCGACCGGGATGGGCCTGCGCTACCGCCTCACCGAGACCCTCGAGCTCTCGGCGATGGGGCGGGTGCGCTGGAGCGGCGAGAACGCCCTCACCGCCGGCGCCCGGGTGCGCACCGGCGAGACCGGCAGCGTCTACGCGAACGAGCGCCTGGTGCGGCCGGTGGACGGCGGCTGGCGCTCCACCTCGGTGGTCGGCGCCGAGCAGAGCTTCGGCGGCCTGAACACCCACGGCGAGTACCAGGTCGACGGCGGCCTCGGCGCGAACCACGGCCGCGCCGTCCTGGGCGTGGGCCACACCTTCTCGCCCGCCAAGGGCCTGAAGCTCGACCTCGCCTACGAGCGGGTGCAGGTCCTCGGCGACGTGGGCACCGCCGGCACCCTGCCGGGCACCACCATCGACCCGGCGACGGGCCGGGCGACGACCACGGGCCGGGTGGACGGCCTGCCGCCCTTCGCCAGCGTGGGGATGAACCCCGCGGGCACCTTCTATCCGGGCGCCGTGAGCCGCGACGCCGTCTCGGCCGCCGGCGCCTTCAGCCACGAGCTGATCGAGGCCACCCTGCGCCTCGAGCTGCGCTACGACAACGCCGACGACGCGCTGGCCGAGACCCTCCCGGGCGTGGCGGATCGGGTGCAGGGCGTGGTCGCCGGCAACCTGGCCTGGCACTGGAACCGCGACCTGGCCCTGGTCGGCCGCCTGAACTGGCTGGGCACCCACAACGTGCAGGCCCTGGTGGCCGAGTCCCTCTGGATGGAGTCCAGCCTGGGGCTGGCCTACCGCCCGGCGAAGAGCGATCTGATCACGGTCCTCTTCAAGGCCACCCACCTCGTCGATCAGCGCCCGCTGGATCTCGCCCTGGGCACCAGCGACCGGCAGCTGAGCCAGATCGTCTCCCTCGCGCCGGTCCTCGAGACGCCCTGGAACTTCGCCCTGGCCGAGAAGGTCGCCTACAAGCGCACCGAGCTGCAGGTCGGCATCGGCGAGGGCCTCGCCCCGCGGGACGCCGTGGCGCACTCGGTCCTCTGGGTGAACCGCCTCGACTACCACCTCCTCGAGCACTTTGACCTCTCGGCCGAGTACCGCATCCTCTGGGTGGCGGCCGGCGCGCGCTACGCCGATCAGGCGACCGAGCTCTCGGGCGGGCTGCGTCACGGCGCGGTCTTCGAGGCGGCCTACCGCATGGGCCACCACTTCCGGCTGGGCGCCGGCTGGAGCTTCGCCTCCTTCAGCGACGACGAGCTCGCCCGCATCGACAGCGACGCCAGCGGACCCTTCCTGCGGATCACCGGCATCTACTAGGGCGCCTCGCCGGGGAGCGGTGCCGCGTCCGTCCCCCGGACTACACTGGAGGTGCGGGCTGCGCTGCTGGAGCGTGACCCCTCACGAACCGGTCCAAGGGAGGGACGGGAGATGAAGAGCGAGATCGTCGTGCTGGCCATGCTGCTGGCGGGGACCCTGGTGGGCTGCGGCAAGTCGGAGACCGGGGAGGCCTGCACGGCCGCCGAGGACTGCAAGGACACCCAGTGCATCGTGGGGGGGTCCTTCCCCGAGGGCCTCTGCACGCCCGCGTGCGACGCGAGCACCGACTGTCCCGAGGGCTTCGTCTGCATCTCCCGGAGCAGCGGCATCTGCCTGGCGACCTGTACCTCGGAAGCCAGCTGTACCGAGAGCCGCGGCACGGACTGGCAGTGCCGGGAGGAGTCCCTCGAGGAGGGCGGGGGCGTGGCGATGGTCTGCATCGGCGCCTGAGGTCGGCGCCGCGTCGTCGGCCGGTCTCGGAAGGCCGGCCGCCGATGGCTGACAGCCGATGGATGACAGCTCCGGCCCGTGGTAACACCGCGCGATGCCCGCCGATGGACCAGCCGTGGACGGCCTGCAGCTCGTCACGACCTCTCGCGAGCGCCTCGCCGACCACCTGACCCCCGTCGGGGTGCTGCAGGCCCTCGCCGGTGCCGGAGAGGCCCCGGGCTACCTCCTCGAGTCCGTCGAGGGCGGCGAGCGCTGGGGCCGGTGGTCCTTCGTCGGGGCCGACCCGATCCTCACCGTCCGCGGAGACGCCGGTGGGCTCTCCCTGACGCGGGAGGGCGGCGTCACCGAGCGCCGGGACGGCGCCCCCTTGCCCCTCCTCGAGGCCCTCCTGGGCGGCCTCGCCTCGGAGGTCGAGCAGGCGGACCCGAGCCGCCCGCCCCTGGAGGGGGCGATGGTCGGCTACCTCGGCTACGACCTGGTGCGCACCTTCGAGAAGGTCGACCCGGCCGGCGCGCCCGAGGCGCTCCACCCGGACCTCCCGTTGGCGGCGCTCTTCCTGCCGGGCACGGCGGTCGCCTTCGACAACCTGCGCCACGTCGTGCGCCTCTCCTGCAACCAGCTGCTGCCCCGGGACCTCTCCCCCGAGGACCTCGCGCGGCAGCGCGCCGGGGTCGAGGCGAGGCTCGACGCCCTCGAGGCCAGGCTTCAGGCCGGGCCGGCCCGGTCGGGGGGGCCGCTCCTCCCGGTGCCCCGCCCCGGTCCGGTGCCGGACCAGGCGGGCTTCGAGACCCGGATGAGCCAGGCGGACTACGAGGCGGCGGTGCGCGAGGCCCGGGAGCGCATCCTGGCCGGCGAGGGGATCCAGGTGGTGCTGGCCCGGGCCTTCGAGTCAAAGGCGCGGGCGGCACCCTTCCAGGTCTACCGGCAGCTGCGGGCGCTGAACCCCAGCCCCTACCTCTACTACCTCCACCTGCCCGCGGGCGCCGGCGGCGAGTCCGTCGAGGTGGCGGGCTCCAGCCCCGAGGTCCTGGTGCGCCGGGAGGGGGACCTCGCCACCGTGCGGCCCATCGCCGGGACCCGCCCCCGGGGCGCGACGCCGGCGGAGGATCTCGCCCTCGAGGAGGAGCTGCGCGCCGACCCCAAGGAGATCGCCGAGCACGTCATGCTCGTCGACCTCGGCCGCAACGATCTCGGCCGGGTCGCCACCGCCGGCAGCGTCCGGGTGCGCCGCCAGGCCGTGGTCGAGCGCTACAGCCACGTGATGCACCTGGTCTCCGAGGTGCAGGCGACCCTGCGCCCCGAGATCGGGCTCGCCGAGCTCGTCGCCTCGACCTTCCCGGCCGGGACCCTCTCCGGGGCGCCCAAGGTCCGCGCCATGCAGATCATCGACGAGCTGGAGGTGCAGGGGAGGGGGCTCTACGGCGGCGCCGTGGGCTACCTCGCGCCCGGGGGGCACTTCGATCTGGCCATCTGCATCCGCACCCTGGTGCAGTTCGCCGGCAGGCAGTGGGTGCAGGCCGGCGCGGGCATCGTCGCCGACTCGGATCCCACCCGCGAGCACGAGGAGACCCTCCACAAGGCCGGCGCGCTCTTCCGGGCGGTGCAGGCGGCGCTGGAGGCGAGCGAGGGGCAGGGAGGCGCGCCGTGATCCTGGTGATCGACAACTACGACTCCTTCACCTTCAACCTGGTGCAGTACCTCCTCGAGCTCGGCGCCGAGGTGAGGGTCGAGCGCAACGACGCGCTCACCGCCGCCGACGCCCTCGCCGCCGGCGCCGCGGGCATCCTGATCTCGCCCGGGCCCGCGGATCCCGACGAGGCGGGGATCAGCGTGGAGCTGATCCGCGAGGCCGCGGGGAGGGTGCCGATCCTCGGCGTCTGCCTGGGGCACCAGTCCATCGCCGCCGCGCACGGCGGGAAGGTGGTGCGGGCGCGGCGGGTGATGCACGGCAAGGTCAGCGAGATCCACCACCAGGGCGTGGGGGTCTTCCGGGGGTTGCCCGATCCCTTCCTCGCCACCCGCTACCACTCCCTCCTGGTCGAGGCGGCGAGCCTGCCCGCCTGCCTGGAGGTCACCGCCCGCACCGTGGACGGCGAGGAGGAGGAGATCATGGGGCTGCGCCACCGGGAGCACCCGGTCGAGGGGGTCCAGTTCCATCCGGAGTCGATCTTGAGCGAGCAGGGCCACGCCCTGCTCCAGAACTGGCTCGAGGGCCTGGCAGGAGAGAAGGCATGAAGGACGCAGCGATTAGGGAGGCCATCGCCGCACTGGTCGAAGGTCAGGATCTGGGCGAGGAGCGGGCCCACGACGCGATGGAGGTCATCATGGAGGGCGACGCCACGCCCTCGCAGGTGGCCGGCTTCGCGGTGGCCCTGCGGATGAAGGGCGAGACCGTCGAGGAGGTCACCGGCGCGGTGCGCGCCCTGCGCGAGCACGTCACCCGGGTGAACCCCGGCGAGGGCCCGGTGGTCGACACCGCCGGCACCGGCGGCGACGGCTCGGGCACCTTCAACATCTCCACCACCGCGGCCCTGATCGCCGCCGGCGCCGGCGCCCGGGTGGCCAAGCACGGCAACCGCTCGGTCTCCTCCCGCTCCGGCAGCGCCGACGTGCTCGCCGCCCTCGGGGTGAACATCGACGCCGACGTCCCCACCATGGAGCGCTGCCTGGCCGAGGCGCGGATCGGCTTCCTCTTCGCGAACACCCTCCACCCGGCGATGAAGTACGCCGCCGGGCCCCGACGCGAGATGGGGATCCGCACCCTCTTCAACCTCCTGGGCCCCCTGGCCAACCCCGCCTTCGCCGACCGGCAGGTGGTGGGGGTCTTCGCCCGCAAGTGGGTCGAGCCCCTGGCGCACGTGCTGCTGAACCTGGGCTCCCGGCACGCCTGGGTGGTCCACGGGATCGACGGTCTCGACGAGCTGACCCTCACCGGCAGCTCCTTCGTGGCCGAGGTGCGCGACGGCAACGTCACCACCTTCGAGGTGCACCCCGAGCGCATCGGCCTGCGCCGCTGCAACTCCGAGGACCTCACCGGCGGCGAGATCGAGGAGAACGCCGAGATCACCCGCCGGATCCTGGGGGGGGAGGCGGGCCCCCGGGCGGACGCGGCCGTCCTGAACGCCGCCGCCGCCCTGGTGGTCGGTGGGCTGGCCGCGGATCTGCGGGCCGGGATCGAGCTGGCGCGGGAGGCCATCGCCTCGGGCGCGGCCACCCGGGCCCTGCAGACCCTGGCCGAGGTCAGCCAGGGTTGAGCGCGCTGCCCGACATCCTGGCCCGGATCGTCGCCGACCGGCGGGCCGCGCTGGCCCTGGAGGCCCGCCTCGGGGACGAGGCCGAGCCCGCGCCAACCCGGGGCTTCCTCGCGGCCCTGCAGGCCGCGGCGGCGCCGAGGATCATCGCCGAGTGCAAGCGGGCCAGCCCCTCGGCCGGCGTCCTGCGGCTGGGGGAGCCCTGGTCGCCCGCGGGCCTGGCCCGGGCCTACGAGGCCGCCGGGGCCACCTGCCTCTCGGTGCTCACCGAGCCGCGTCACTTCTGGGGCAGCCTGGCCGATCTGGTCGAGGCGCGCGAGGCCTGCGCCCTGCCGGTGCTGCGCAAGGACTTCCTCGTCGAGCCCGCGCAGGTGCGCGAGGCGCGCCGGGCGGGCGCCGACGCCGTGCTGCTCATCGCGGCCGTGCTCCCGGGCGAGCAGCTCGGCGAGCTCCACGCGGCCGCCACCGAAGAGGGCCTCGACGCCCTGGTGGAGGTGGTCGACGAGGAGGAGGCCCGGCGCGCCGTCGACCTGCGGGCCCCCCTGGTGGGCATCAACCACCGGGACCTGCGCACCTTCGAGATCGACCTGGGCCGCAGCGAGCGCCTGGCGCCGGCGCTGGTGGCGGCGGGCTGCTTCGTGGTCGCCGAGAGCGGCCTCTCCGACCTCGCGACCCTCGAGCGGCTGCAGGCCGCCGGCGCGAGCGGCTTCCTGGTGGGCACCTCCCTGCTGCGGCAGGCGGATCCCGGCGCGGCCCTGCGCCGCCTGCGGGGAGAGGCCGCGTGAGGGGAGGGTGGATCAAGATCTGCGGGGTGCGGGACCTCGGCGAGCTGGAGGCCTGCCTCGAGGCGGCGCCGGACGCGGTGGGCCTGAACCTCGTGCCGGGCTCCCGCCGCCGGGTCGACCTGGAGACCGCACGGGAGCTGCGCGCGGCCCTGCGGGGCCGGGCGGAGGCCGTGGGGGTCTTCGTGGACGCCGGGGCCGAGCAGCTGCGGGAGGTGCAGCGCGCCCTCGAGCTCGACTGGCTGCAGCTCCACGGCAGCGAGAGCGAGGAGCTGATCGAGGCCCTCGAGGCCGAGGGCCACCGGGTGCTGCGCGCCTGCCGGCCGGGCTCGGCGGACGCCCGCGCGCTGGAGGCGCTCGCGCGCCTGCCCGCGCGGCGCCTGCTGATCGACGCGCCCGGCCCCGAGGCCGGCGGCACCGGGCGGCCGGCCCACCGGGAGGCGGCGCGCCGCCTGGCCCGGGAGTGGCCGGTGATCCTCGCCGGCGGGCTGCGTCCGGAGAACGTCGCCGAGGCCATCCGCGCGGTGCGGCCGGCCGGGGTGGACGTGGCGAGCGGCGTCGAGGGAGAGGACGGCCGCAAGGATCCCCGCAAGGTGCGGGCCTTCGTGGAGCGTGCGCGGGAGGCACTCGGATGAACGACACGATCGGTGTGGGGGGGCCGGGCTTTCGCCTGGACCGGCGCCCCTTCGGGGACGGCCTCTACGGCGAGTTCGGCGGGCGCTTCGTCTCGGAGACCCTGCAGGCGGCCCTCGCCGACCTGACGGAGGCCTGGCTGCAGGCCCGCTCGGATCCCACCTTCCTGCGCGAGTACCTGGGCTGGGCCGCGGACTTCGCCGGCCGCCCGACGCCCCTGAGCGAGGCGCGGCGCCTCTCGGAGGCGCTCGGGCTGCGGATCTTCCTCAAGCGCGAGGACCTCGCCCACACCGGCGCCCACAAGATCAACAACTGCCTGGGGCAGGCGCTGCTGGCCCGGCAGCTGGGCAAGAGCAGGATCATCGCCGAGACTGGCGCGGGGCAGCACGGGGTGGCCACCGCCACCGTCGCCGCTGCCCTGGATCTGCCCTGCTGCGTCTACATGGGGAGCGTCGACGTCGAGCGGCAGGCGCCGAACGTGCGCCGGATGGAGCTGCTGGGCGCCGAGGTGCGGCCGGTCACGTCCGGCAGCGCGACCCTCAAGGACGCGATGAACGCCGCCCTGCGCGACTGGGTGAGCAACGTCGAGGGCACCCACTACCTCATCGGTTCCGCCGCCGGCCCGCACCCCTATCCGACCCTGGTGCGGGAGCTGCAGTCGGTGATCGGCTGGGAGGCGAGGGCGCAGCTCGCGGCCCTCGGGCTCACCCCGGACGCCGCCGTGGCCTGCGTCGGCGGAGGCTCCAACGCCATCGGCCTCTTCGACGCCTTCCTCGACGATCCGGGCGTGCGCCTCTTCGGCGCCGAGGCGGCCGGGCGCGGCCTCGAGAGCGGCGAGCACGCCGCCACCCTGAGCAAGGGTAGCCCCGGCGTGCTCCACGGCGCCCGCTCCTATCTCCTGCAGGACGAGGACGGTCAGGTCGAGCTGGCCCACTCGATCTCCGCCGGCCTCGACTACCCCGGCGTCGGCCCCCAGCACGCCCACCTGGCGGTGAGCGGCCGGGCCACCTACCACGCCATCACCGACGACGAGGCCCTGGCCGCCCTGCGACAGCTCGCCCGGCTGGAGGGGATCGTCCCGGCCCTCGAGACTGCCCACGCCCTGGCGCTCCTGCCGAGGGTGGCGAGGGAGTTGGCGCCCGGCGCGGTGGTCCTCCTGGGACTCTCCGGCCGCGGCGACAAGGACCTGCCCCGCCTCGAGGAAGAGGGAGGTGCGTTGTGAGCCGCATGTGCGCCCCGGGCCGCATCGCGTCGGTCTTCGAGCGAGCCCGCGCCGAGGAGCGCGCCGCGCTCATCGTCTACTTCACCGCCGGCGATCCCGATCTGGCCACCAGCCGGGAGCTGCTCGCGGCGATCGCGCGGGGAGGGGCGGATCTGATCGAGCTGGGCGTGCCCTTCTCCGACCCGGCGGCGGACGGCCCGGTGCTCGAGGCCGCGGCGGCCCGGGCCCTGGCGGCCGGCACCCGCCTCGAGGACGTGATCGCGCTCTGCCGGGAGCTGCGCGCCGGGGAGCTGGAGGGCCTTCCCGAGGGCGCCGCCGAGACCCTCGCCGTGATCCTCTTCGGCTACGCCAACCCCTTCCTGCGCCGGGGGGAGGCCCTGGCGCCCGCGCTGGCCGGGGCCGGCGTGGACGGCCTGCTCTCGGTGGATCTCCCGCCCGACTCGGGGCTGCCCCTCTACGACCAGCTGCGGGCGGCTGGCCTCGATCCGATCCTCCTGGCCACGCCCACCACCCGCGACGAGCGCCTGGAGGCGATCTTCTCCGAGGCGCGGGGCTTCCTCTACTACGTCTCCCTGGTCGGCGTGACCGGGGCCGCCCAGGGGAGCGCCGCCGATCTGCAGCAGCGCCTGGCCGAGCTGCGCTCGCGCAGCCCGCTGCCGGTGGCCGTCGGCTTCGGCGTGGACGGCCCGGAGGCCGTGGCGCGCCTGGCGCCGGTCGCCGACGGCGTGGTCGTCGGCACCGCCCTCGTGCGCCTCATCGAGGCGGGCGGCCCCGAGCTGCCCGCCCGGGTCGAGGCCTTCGTCCGCTCCCTGCGGGAGGCCTGCGCCCGTGGATGAGCGGAGTCCCCGGCGACCCTTGAGCGCACGTCGCTGAGTGCTAGAGTCTTCCTCATGAAGGTCCGAGCACTCGTCCTCCTCGCCGCCGTCCTCCCCTTCACCGCGCAGGCCGCCAAGATCGTGCCTGGCTTCACCGACGTCACGGTGGGGGAGCGGGGCACGATCTCGGTCACCCTCACCGTGCAGGGACCTGCGAAGGGGCCCTTCAAGGTCGGGCTGGTCAACGGCAAGAAGCTCACCCGGGGCACCGCAGTCGAGCTGACGGAGATCGCGGCCGGGGCCTTCGTGCCGGTGATGGCCGAGCTACGGGTGGGCAACAACCCCGTCGGCACCCACGCCATCGGCCTCGAGGGTCCGAATGGGATCCTGGCCCAGACCACGGTGACCATCGTCCCCGGGCCGAAGCAGGAGTCCTTCCTGGGCAAGAAGGGCAAGGAGACCACGATCGCGACCTACATCCAGAAGCGCGACGCGGATCTGAAGCGCGGCTTCATCGACGATCAGGGGGAGGGCCTGCACGCCGTCTTCTTCCTCAAGATCGCCGAGACCGGCGCGGCGCACGAGGTCGTCTTCAAGCACAAGAACGAGGCCGTCTGCTCCGACACCGTCCACCCGGCCGGCTTCAAGGGCCAGATCGTCCGGGTCCGCGCCAGCTGCCGCTCCGGCGGTGGCGAGGAGGAGGGCGGCGCCGAGGGCGGCGACGACGCCGCCATCGTCGACGACATGGGCGACATGTCCAAGCCCATCGCCCTGGGCAGCAGCGAGCCCCTGCCCGGAGAGGGTGACATCGTGGTCGAGGACGAGACCAGCGGAGAGCTGATGCCCCTGGACTCGATCCTCGAGAAGGCCGGCCCCTGGAAGGTCGAGGTGAAGAAGGGCACGAAGGTCAAGCGGGTCCTCACCTTCAGCGTGAAGCGGAAGGCCATCGTGCCGGGGATCCCGGGCAGGGCGCCGCTGAAGATGGCTCGGGTGCAGGTGCTCGCGCCCTAGGGGCGCGGCCCCGGGCCGGGCGGGCATTGACTTCCCCCCGACCCCCTCCTAGGTTGCCGATTGATTCGTCAATCAGCAGCCAGGGGAGCGTCGTTTCGATGAGCAAGAGCGCCCGCAAGACCCGCCGGGAGAGCACCGAGGCCAAGCGCCGGGCCATCCTCCGGGCCGCGGTGAAGGTCTTCGCCGAGCGGGGCTACCACGGCTGCCGGATCGCCGACGTGGCCCGGGAGGCGGACGTCGCCTACGGCCTCGTCTACCACTACTTCGAGGGCAAGGAGGCCCTGCTCACCGCGGTCTTCGAGGAGTCGTGGAACCTCTTCTCCGCGGGCATCGAGGCCCTGGTGGAGCAGGAGATCCCCTTCGAGGAGAAGATCGAGCAGATCACCCGGGTGGCCCTCGAGGCCTACCGGGCGCACCCCCACGCCGTGCGGGTGATGGTGCTCGAGGTCGCCCGCTCGCCCTTCTTCCTGGAGCGCGGCCGGGTCGAGACCTTCGCCTCCACCTTCGAGGCCGTGAAGCGCCTCTGCCTGCGCGCGCAGGAGCAGGGCGAGGTGCGCCGGGAGATCGAGGCCGAGCACCTGGCCTACGTGCTGCTCGGCGCGGTGGAGATGCTCGTCACCGGCTTCGTCCTCGGCACCCTCGACGTCGAGGCCGAGGGGGTGGTGGAGAGCGCGACCCGCAGCACCGTCGAGATCGTCTGCCGGGGGCTCCTCCCGGTCCAAGGGAGGCCGACGCCATGAGCGAGACCCACGTCAGCGTGACGCGAGAGGGCCGGGTGGCCCGCCTGACCATCGATCGCGAGGCGCGGCGCAACGCGCTGGCGCCCGAGACCGTCGATCAGCTCTCGGCGGCCCTCGCCGCGGCCGACGCCGACCCCGAGGTCGGGGTGATCGTGCTGACCGGGGCCGGGGAGAAGGCCTTCTGCTCCGGCGGAGATCTCGCCGGTGCGGCGATGCAGGACGGCTTCCTCTCGGGGCACGAGGCCCGGCGGGACTACGGGCAGCTCCTCCTGCAGATGCGCGGCCTGGGCACCCCGCTGGTGGCCCGGGTGAACGGCTACGCCCTCGGCGGCGGCCTCGGCCTGGTGGCCGCCTGCGATCTGGCGGTGGCGGTCGAGCACGCGAAGTTCGGCACCCCCGAGATCGATCGCGGGCTCTTCCCCTGGATGATCTCGGCGCTCTTGATGAGGGTCCTGCCCGAGAAGGTGGCCCGCGAGCTGATCTTCACCGGAGAGAAGATCGACGCCGCCCGCGCCCGGGAGGTGGGGCTGATCAACGCGGTGGTCCCGGCCGGCGAGCTCGACGCGAAGGTCGCCGAGCTGGCCGGCAAGGTCGCGAGCAAGTCGCCGGCGATCCTGCGCCTGGGCCGGCGGGCGCTCTCGCTGGTCGACGAGCAGCCCCTCCCGGCGGCGATGGAGCTCCTGGCCGCCCTGCTCTCGGTGAACACCCTCACCGAGGATGCCATGGAGGGCGTCGCCGCCTTTCTGGAGAAGCGCGCCCCCGAGTGGAAGGGCCGCTGAGGCACGAAGAGCGCGAGCCGGGTGCCCGGCCCGCGCTCTCGCGCTCCTGCAGGGTCCTCGCGGTCCCTACTGGAAGGTCACCACCAGGGCCTCGGAGGAGGCCGGCGTGATGATCGGGTGCCCCTGGGGGTCCACCAGGTTCACGTAGCCCGGCTCGGTGCCCGAGAAGTTCAGGATGACGGGCTTCGAGATGTTCTGCGAGAGGCCGTAGGCCGGCAGCCGGGGAGAGTAGGGCATCTGCAGCCGGAAGGTCCGGGTGAAGCCGCTGGAGAGGAAGGGGGAGAGGGGCGCGGTCTCGAGCTGGTAGGCGGGGATGGGGTTGTTGGACTCCCACTCGCCCTGGAAGTCGCCCTTCACGCCCGAGTTGTCGAGATCGTCGTTGAAGTAGAAGGGGAACCAGTAGTTGCCCGAGGGGGGCCGGTTGCCCAGGCCGATCTCCTGGTTGAGCGTGATCTCGATGACGTCGAAGGCGTCGAGGAGGCCGTTCCCGTTGTTGTCGATCATCCGGTAGTTGGTGCCGATGATCACGTCACCGGCCGGGGCCGCGGTGAAGAAGGAGCCGGAGAGGCGGCTCTTCGAGGCGGCGGCGGTGGTGCCGGCGGCCCGGACGTCGATCAGGACGTGGTACTTGCGGCCCTCGGAGAAGGGCGCGTTGGGGGTGACCTGCACAACGTTGCCCTCGCGCACCTCGGCGGTGCTCTCGACCACCGCGCGGCCCTCGTCGTCGAAGACGGTGGCGACCAGGCTGCCCTCGTCGAGGGGCTGGTTGTAGACCACCCGGATCGGGCCGTTGAGGCCGATCACCGAGTCGCCCGGCCGCGGCAGGCCGCCGTTGAGCAGCGAGCCGACGTTCGAGGCCAGGGCGGAGAGGGAGGTGCTGCCGCCGGGGGGCGGGAGCTCGATGGTGAAGCGGCCGCCGTGGGTCAGCAGCCACTGGGCGCTGCGCGAGTCGGCGGTGCCCTGGTAGTCGATCTGGCCGTCGCCATCGAGGTCGACCGGGCCGATGACGACATCGACGTTGCCGCCCCAGAGCGCCATTCCCTGGAGGGAGGGCAGGCCCTGGAAGCGCATGTTGCCGCTGGCGCTGGCCGCGGTGACGGTCACCCGGCCCATGGCGATGTTGCCGTTCACGTAGGCCACCGAGGCGGTGGCGCTGCCGGTCGCCGCGTCGATGGGGGTGGAGTCGAAGCCCACCACCTGCACCTCGACGCTGCCGGTCAGGGGGAAGAGGCCCACCGGACCCACGAAGGCGCCGATGTTGTCGGTGGGGAAGTCACCGTTGGCGCCCGGGATGGCGACCGCCAGGGTCACCCGGGTGTAGCCCTCCTTGGTGATCGTCACGCCGGCCTGACCGCCGGCGGGGACGTCGAGGAAGGAGAAGGAGCCGGAGGCGTCGGAGGTGGCGTCCGAGGCCAGATCTCCGAGCGCCAGCACGATGGTGGCGCCCTCGAGGGGGGCGCCGGTGGCCGCGTCGACGACCTCACCCCAGATGGTCCCCCGCACGTCGCTGGGCTCGACCTGGGTGCGGTCGGGGCCAGCGTCGGCGTTGCTGTTGCCGCCGCCGCAGGCCACCGAGACGGCGAGCGACGCGATCACACCCCAGACGAACAGATTGACGAAACGCATGGTCCCTCCTGCTGGCGACTTGGCGCCAGATGGCTACGAAAAGGTCGAAAACGAGTTTCCCCCCAGGAATCGGGGTGGTGTCAAGCGTCCGCCTCCTAGGGCGATTGACGGCCGACACGGCTCGCGGCAGGTTGTGTCGCGCCGCGTCATTGGATCCACTGGAGTTCACTCCCCACCGTCCAGGAAGGAAGCCGAGATGAGCGATTCCATCAAGCGTGTGCTGGTCTCCGACAAGCTCTCCCAGGAGGGCCTCGCCATCTTCGAGGCCGCCGAGGGCATCGAGGTCGACAACCGACCGGGGCTCTCACCCGAGGAGCTGCTGGCCTGCATCGGCGACTACCACGGCCTCGCCATCCGCAGCGGCACCAAGGTGACCGCGGAGGTGCTGGCCGCCGCGAAGAAGCTCGAGGTGGTCGGCCGGGCGGGGATCGGCGTGGACAACGTCGACCGCGAGGCCGCCTCCCGCCGCGGGGTCGTGGTGATGAACACCCCGGGCGGCAACACCGTGACCACCGCCGAGCACACTCTCGCGATGCTGATGTCGGTCTCCCGGCACATCCCGCAGGCCACGGCCACCCTCAAGGCGGGCAAGTGGGAGAAGAAGAAGCTGCAGGGCCGCGAGCTCTTCAACAAGACCCTCGGCGTGATCGGCCTGGGCGCCATCGGCCGGATCGTCGCCGACCGGGCCATGGGCCTGAAGATGAAGGTGATCGGCTACGACCCGCTCCTCGACGGCGAGGACGCCCGGACCCTGGGCGTCGAGCTGGTCAGCCTCGACGAGCTCTACCGCCGCTCGGACTACGTCACCGTGCACGTGCCGATGACCGACGAGACCCGCGGCATGATCGACGCGGCGGTGATCGAGAAGATGAAGCCGGGCGTCTTCATCATCAACTGCGCCCGCGGCGGCATCGTCGACGAGGCCGCCCTCGACCAGGCGCTCGCCGCCGGCCGGATCGGCGGCGCCGCCTTCGACGTCTTCGTCGAGGAGCCGCCCCCGGCCGATCACCCGCTGCTCAAGCACGACACCTTCGTCTGCTCCCCGCACCTCGGGGCCTCCACCGAGGAGGCGCAGGTGAACGTGGCGGTGGCCGTGGCCGAGCAGATGGTCGAGTACCTCACCACCGGCAACCCCCGGAACGCGGTGAACCTGCCCGCGGTGCCCTCCGACGTGCGCGAGGTCATCGCGCCCTACCTCGAGCTCGCCCACCGCCTCGGGGCGCTCGCCGGCCAGCTCGCCCCGAAGGGGGCGAAGCGCTTCACCCTGACGACCGCCGGCGAGGTGGCCCAGGTGAGCAGCCGGCCCCTGGCCTCGAAGGCCCTGGCGGCCTTCGTGGGCGCGCGCCTCGACGGAAACGTCAACGAGGTCAACGCGCCGCACCTCGCCGCCGAGCACGGGCTCGAGCTGATCGAGGCCCGCGCGGGCTCGGCCGGCCGCTTCGTGAGCCTGATCCAGATCGAGGTCGAGTCCGAGGGCGGCAGCTTCGAGCTCGCCGGCACCCTCTTCGGCGAGGACGATCCCCGGATCGTCCGGATGCAGGGCCACGACCTCGAGGCCATCCCCGAGGGGGCGCTCCTGGTCTTCCACAACGACGACCAGCCGGGCGTCGTCGGGGGGATCGGCACCCTGCTGGGGCAGGCGGGGATCAACATCGCCGGGATGCAGCTCTCCCTCCACGACGAGACGGGCAAGGCGATGTCGATCGTGAACGTCGCCCGGCTGCCCGACGAGGAGGTGCTGGCGAAGCTGGCCGCCCTACCGCACATCCTCTGGGTGCGCACCGCGCAGCTTTGAGCTGCGAGCTGCGAGCTGCGAGCTCGATCGGGGTCGACTCGTAGCTCGTAGCTCGTAGCCAGAAACACGAAGGCCCGCGAGAACCTCCTCTCGGAGGTTCGCCGCGGGCCGTCGCGCCGAAGGCTCTATCGAGCCCTAGTAGTAGACGTGGAACATCAGCCGGGCGCCCGGCTGGAAGTTCAGGGCCAGATCCAGGGTGCCCTGGCCGGTGGTCACGTCCGTGTTCGGATCGTTGGTCTGGAAGTTCCGCACGCTGATCAGAGGGTTGATCATGTCGCCGGAGAGGGCGAGGTGCGGGGTGATGAACCACTCGGCGCCGATGCCGAAGTTGATGTTCACGCCGAGGTTCATGGCGCGGGTGATGTTGTCGGCGCCCTCGGGGTCGACCTGGATGCCGGCGACGCCGAAGCCAGCGCCGAAGATCAGCAGGGCAGAGGACTTGGCCCGGTGCATGAAGCCGTAGCGGACGTTGAGGTCGATCATCGCGCCGTAGCCGTCCCACTTGTCGAGGGTGTCGCCGGCGCTGCCACCGGAGACGTCCACCGACTGACGGGCGTTGCCCATGCCGAGGAGGATCGCCGGCTCGAGGGCGACGCTCTCACCGAAGCGGATCCGCGCGCTGGCGGTGTTCGGGGTGAGGATGTCGGTGCCGGTGCCGGGCCCGGGGCCCGCGTAGGCGGCGCCGCCACCGTTCAGGCCGGGGTTGGCGAGGCCGAGGGTCCAGCCGGTCCAGATCCAGCCGGCGCCGAAGCCGATGCTGAAGTCGGTGGGGCGGGTCTGGGTGACGGGGCCGGCCTCTCCGGTGGCCACGGCGCCGCGCTTCTCGGCCTTCTCGGCCATCTTGGCCTTGCGCTCCTCCTCCTGCTTGAGCTTCATCCGCTCGGAGTAGGAGAGGGGGCGGTCGCCGCGATCGTCGTCGTCGGCGCTGGTGCTCGAGGTGGAGGTGGTGGTGGGGCTCGGCGCCGGAGGAGGCGGAGGCGGGGGCTGATAGCCCGAGTCTCCACCCGAATCCGGGGGAACGAACTGTGCGGTGGCGGTCTGGGGAAGCACGATCATGGCTAGGGCGGCCAGGAACGCAGTTGCGGTGGCGAAACGCTTCATCTCTCCTCCCTTTCGAGGTGACGGTTGCGGGAGAGTCTCTAACAGATTCGGGCCGGGGGCCAAGAGTGATGGATCTCACACCCGGTGACCTTCGATGGACCCTTCTCGTCGCCCGTGTTATGCGCGCTTCGACCAGGGACTCGCTCCTCGAAGGGAGGACTTCAGGTGCCGAACGTCGTGATCGTGGGCGCTCAGTGGGGCGACGAGGGCAAGGGCAAGGTGGTGGACCGCTACGCCCGGCAGGCCGAGCTCGTCGTCCGCTTCCAGGGCGGGAACAACGCAGGCCACACCCTCGTGGTCGGCGGTGAGACCACCGTCCTCCACCTCGTCCCCTCGGGGGTCCTCAACGAGGGCACCCTGGGGATCATCGGGCCGGGCGTGGTCATCGATCCCCTAGTCCTGCTCGAGGAGCTCGAGCTCCTCGCCGAGCGGGGGCTTCACCTGGGGCCCGAGCAGCTGCGGATCTCTCACGCGGCCCAGGTGATCATGCCCTGGAACAAGGCCCTCGATCTGCTGCGGGAGGCCCACCGGGGCAAGGCGGCGATCGGCACGACCGGCCGGGGCATCGGCCCCACCTACGAGGACCGCGCCTCCCGGCAGGGCATCCGGATGGGGGAGCTGCTCCACCCGGAGCACTTCCGCGCGCGGGTCGCCCGGCGCCTCGGGGAGGTCAACCCGCACCTGGTCGGCCTGGGCGGGGAGGCCCTGGAGGCCGAGGCGATCATCGGGCCCTACCTGGCGGCCGCGGAGCGCCTCCGCGCCATGGTCACCGACACCGGCGCGCTCCTCGACGAGCGCAAGCGGGCGGGCGCGCGGATCCTCTTCGAGGGCGCCCAGGGGACGCTCCTCGACGTCGACCACGGCACCTATCCCTTCGTGACCAGCTCCAACTGCGTGGCCGGCCACGCCGCCGCCGGCAGCGGGGTGGGGCCCAAGGCCATCGACGAGGTGATCGGCATCTCCAAGGCCTACACCACCCGCGTCGGCGCCGGGCCCTTCCCGACCGAGCTGGAGGGGGCGCTGGGCGATCGCCTCCGCGAGGCGGGCTCCGAGTATGGCGCCACCACCGGCCGCCCCCGCCGCTGCGGCTGGCTGGATCTGCCGGCCCTGCGCTACGCGGTGCGGGTCAACGGCCTCACCGGCATCGCCCTGACCAAGCTCGACGTCCTCGGCGGCTTCGAGGAGGTGAAGGTCTGCACGGCCTACGAGCTCGAGGGCGAGCGCTTCGAGGTCCTGCCCCTGGCCCGCTGGGGCTGGGAGAAGGCGACGCCGATCCTCCAGACCGTGGAGGGCTGGCCCGCCTCGGTCGCGCAGGTCCGAAGCTTCGACGATCTGCCCGCCGGCGCCCGGGCCTACGTCGAGTCCATCGAGGAGTGGACGGGTGTCCCCGTCGTCCTGGTCTCCGTCGGCGCCGATCGCGCCGCCACCATCGTTCGCAAGGATCCCTTCGCCTCATGAGTGACACGCAGGTCGTCATCCGGGGGCTCGGCCACGGCAATGAGGACCGGCTCATGCCGGCCTCGCAGGTCATCGCGGGGCTGGTGAAGCTCCTGGGCGAGGACCGGGTGGACGACGCCGCCAAGGTCTACTCCCGCTGCAGCGTCGACGTCGGCTTCCAGCTCACCCAGAAGATCTCCGGGGACCGGAAGCTGGAGAAGGCCGCCGCGGCCATGCTCTACCGGGCCCGCGACTACGCCAAGGCCGCGCTGGTCTGCGAGTCCCTCGAGGACTTCGAGAAGGCCGCCGCCCTCTACGAGAAGGCCGACGATCCCTACCTCGCCGCCGAGATGTACGTGCGCTGCGGCAACCGGGCCCGGGCCGCGGTGATGTACGAGCGGGCGGGCAACCTCGAGCAGGCCGCGGGCCTCTACGTCGAGGCCGAGGAGTTCGAGCAGGCGGCCGAGTGCTTCCGCCGGGTGGGCAAGAACTTCCGGGCCGGCCAGCTCCTCGAGAAGCTGGGCAAGGACCGCCTGGCCCTCGAGCTCCTGCAGAAGGTCGAGGAGGACCACCCCGACTTCAACGAGGCCATCACCCTCCTGGCCGAGCTGCTGGGCCGCAACGGCTACGCCCAGCTGGCCGAGAAGAAGCTGCTCTCCTTCCTGGAGGGCAAGTCGGTCGACGCCTCCACCGTCGATCTCCACTACGCGCTGGCCGACCTCTACGCCCGCACCGGCAAGACCGAGCGCGCCAAGGAGGTCTTCGGTGAGATCCTCCAGTTCGACATCAACTACCGGGACGCCGCGGCCCGCCTGAAGCGCTGCGAGGAGGGCGAGGAGGAGGACGACGCCCTGCCCGAGGTCGAGGTCGAGCTGGACGAGGAGCTCGAGGCCGAGGACGTGGTCGGCATGGACGACGCCCTCGCACAGTTCCGGGAGCTGCCCCTCTTCGAGGACCTCTCCCTCGACGACGTCCGGGCCCTGGCCGAGATCGCCCACGTGCGGGAGTTCCAGCCCGGGCAGGTCCTCATCGAGCAGGGCGCCCACGGCGAGGCGCTCTACGTCGTGACGAAGGGGCGGGTGGAGGTGAAGCGCACCGACGCCTCGGCCGAGAAGCTGCTGGCCGTGCTGCCGGCGGGCGCCCACGTCGGCGAGATGAGCCTCATCGACGACGCGCCCACCAGCGCCCGGGTGATCGCCGCCGAGGAGGTCGAGGCCCTGGTGCTGCCGGTGGACGCCTTCCGCCGCCTGCTCGACACGCGGCCCGCGCTCTCCCTGCGGATCCACATCGTCCTGGCGACGACCCTCTGCCGGCGCCTGCGGGCGACCGACGCGAAGCTGCGGAACTGAGGCCTAGCCCAGCGGGCCCCGGTGGATCGCCAGGGGCCCGGCGGCCTGGCAGGTGGGCATCAGCTCGATCCGGTTGATGTTCACGTGCGGCGGGAGGGTGGCCGACCAGAAGATCGTCTCGGCGATGTCATCGGGGGTGATCGGCTCGGTGCCGGCGTAGACCTTCTTCGCGGCCTCGGCGTCGCCGTGGAAGCGCACCACCGAGAACTCGCTCTCGCAGAGGCCCGGCTCGATGTTGGTCACCCTGACCGGCGTACCGAGGAGATCGGCGCGGAGGTTCAGGGAGAAGAGCTTCACGAAGGCCTTGGTGCCGCCATAGGCGTTGCCGCCGGGGTAGGGGTACTCGCCGGCGATGGAGCCGAGGTTGACGACGTGGCCCCGCTTGCGCTCGACCATGCCCGGCAGGACGGCGTGCGTGACGTAGGCCAGGCCCTTCACGTTGGTGTCGATCATCGTCTCCCAGTCCTGCCAGCTGGCGCGCTGGGCCGGGTCGAGGCCGAGGGCGAGGCCGGCGTTGTTCACCAGGACGTCGATCGCGGCGAACTCGGCCGGCAGGCCCGCGAGGGCGGCGTCCACCCCGGGCAGGTCACAGACGTCCAGCTGCAGGGGGTGGCAGCGCTCGCCCAGCTCCGCGGCGAGGGCCTGGAGGCGCTCGAGGCGGCGCCCGGCGGCGACGACCCGGGCCCCCTCCCGCGCGAAGCGGCGGGCGGTGGCGGCGCCGAAGCCGGAGGTGGCGCCGGTGACGAGGACGACGAGGCTCGAGGGATCGATCGTGGGGCTCATCCCGGGCTTGTTACTGCGCCTCGCCGCTCTTCACCAGCAGGACGGAGGCCGGCGCCAGCAGGCCGATCTGGTAGCTCAAGGTCCCCCAGCTCCGCGCCGGGGTCGAAGGATCGATCCGGTGGGAGGCGAGCACGACCAGCGCGTGGTCCGCGGCTTGGGTCACGATGACCTCCACCCTGCGTCCCGCCTCGATCACGACCTCCGGCGCGCAGCCCTCGGCCTCCAGGGTCCGGGCGTGCGCCCCGAGCTGCTCGTGGGCGGCGCGCTCCAGCCGCGCGTAGAAGGCGGGCTCCTCCTCCCGGGACAGGCCGGGGATGAGCTCGACCACGTGGAGGAGGGTGAGCCGGCCACCCGGAGCGAGCAGGCTCGCGGCGAGCCGGAGCGCCTCGGTGTTGCGGTCGGAGAGATCGAGGGGAACGAGGATGGAGGAGAACATGCGGCTCCTTCTTTTGAGCTTCGGCTCACTCGGGGAAGGCGTGCACCACCATCACCGGGCGCTCGCTGTGGCGGAGCACCCACTCCGCGACCGAGCCGACCAGGGAGCGGCGTCCGGGCCGGCTGTGGGCACCGATGACCAGCGCGTCGGCCCCCAGGCGCTCGGCCAGGGCGACGATCTCGCGGCCGGGCTCCCCGCCCTCGATGACCTCCAGGCGGACCTCCTGCACCAGCTCCTCGGCGTCGGCGGGGATCAGGGCCTCGAAGCGCTCGCGCAGCAGGTCCCTGGCGTCGTCGTCGAGGACGCTCTGTTCGGGGGCGCGGATCGGGCCGGGCACCACGTGGCAGACCTCCACCTCGCCGCAGGGCTCGGTCATGGCGATGGCGTGGGCCAGCACCCGGGAGGCGGCGTCGTCCACGTCGAGGGCGGCGATCACCTTCGAGTAGCGGGGCATATGCTCCAGCGCCTGGCCGACCTGCGGCTCGCAGATGCAGGCGACGGGGACCTCGGAGCGGGCCAGGAGCCGGTGGGCGACCGAGCCGCTCCAGAGGCGGGAGAGGAAGCCCCGGTGGTGGTGGCCGATGACGACGAGATCGGCCTGCTGGCGCTCGGACCAGTGGCTCAGGGGGTAGCTCACGCTGCCGATGCTGGGGGTGACGTGCACCTTCACGCTGCCCTCGCCGGGCAGCTCGCCCAGCCGGCGCTCGATCTCCCGGGCGACGATCTCCGCCACCTCGGGGTCGGCGTCGGTGAAGGTCCGCCGGCCGCGGAGCCCGAGGCGGGCGTACTCCACCGGCGGCCAGTAGAGGTGGAGGAGGGTGATGTCGCAGGGCCCCAGGGTGCGCAGGGTGTGCAGCCAGCGCATCGCCGCGCCGCTGGCCTGGGTGAGGTCGACGCCGCAGAGCACCCGCAGGTTGCGCTCTCCCCGGGCCCAGTTGGCGAAGCCGTCGTGCTTGCCGCGCACCACCAGCACCGGCCGATCCGCCCGCTCGACCAGGCGGTCGGCCACGCTGCCCAGGGGGAAGTGCTCGGTGGTGCGCCCCCCCCGGCTGCCGACCACGATCAGATCGGCCTCGTGGTCCTCGGCGAGGGTGACCATGCCCAGGGGGATGGTCCCGTCGATGGCCTGGGTGGAGACCGGGAGCCCCTCTTCGCGCAGGGGGAGGGCGAGGTTCTCCAGGGTCTCCTCGATGCCGCGCCGGAGGGTGCGGTTGAGCTCGATGGCGGTGGAGGCCTCGAGGACGGCCTGGGTGGGGACGGGCGGGTTGTAGACGTGGGCGAGGAGCAGCTCTCCCTTCGCCCGGCGGCAGAGATCGACGGCGACCTCGAGGGCAGCGCCGGCCGTCTCCGAGAAGTCGATGCCACAGAGGATCTTCATGGCGTACCTCCCTTGTCGGCGCGCTCGAGCGACGGATGAGCGGTGCGAGCGAGGAGGGCGAGCCGGCCGCGAGGGCGCGTCTACTTGAACTTTCGACCCTGCCCACAACCTAGGCCGGGCAGGGCCGCTGTCAGCCCGGCGTCAGGCCGCCTCGATGGCCTCGCGGAAGGGGCTGTGCTTCATGCGCTTGCGGGCCAGCGCCACCTGATGGGCAGCCGCCTCGCCCTCATCGAGGGCCGCGAGCACCCGGGAGTAGATCCAGGGACGCTCGGCGGGCACGGGCAGGTCGGCGGTGGGATCCCGCTCCAGGGAGCGGGCGATGGCCTCGCGGGCCTCCTCGTTGCGCCCCAGCTTGTGGAGGCAGAGGCCGCGCACGTAGTCGAGGATCCCCTCCTCGGGGAGCATGGAGAGGGCCGACTCGGCCTCCTCCAGCGCCTGCTCCAGGTCCTGCCCCAGGTGAGCGCGGCAGTAGGCGCGGTTCGCCACCACCAGGGCCCGGGTGCCCTCCTTGAAGCTGCCCACCCGCGCGCTCTCCAGGTTCTCCAGGGCGCGCTCGAAGCGGCCCATGGCGATCTGCACCATCGCGACGTCGATGCCCGCGATGTGCCGGATCTTGGGGGAGGGCGCCGACTCGCGGATCGCCACCGCGAGATCCAGGGCGCGCTGGAAGCGTCCCCAGCGCACGTAGATCGGGATCATCGTCGCCTGCGCGCTCATCGCCAGGGGGATCGAGATCGCCAGCCAGCCCGCCGCCAGGAGCCAGGTCACCCAGCCCAGGTCCGAGTCCAGGGCGAGCCCGACCACCACGGCCAGGCCGCCGAGCATCACCACGAGGGCCTCGAGATTCCACAGGCGGGTGAACACGGGCCCACCATAGCACCGGCCCGCTGGGGGGTGGGTTAGACTCCTCCATCATGGTCGGACGAGGGAGCAGGCACGCAGCCTTCATCGCGGTGGCGCTGCTCTCGCTCGCGCCGCCCGCCGCCGCGCTCGCCGCCTCCTTCCGCCTGGAGGCGCGCAGCGAGGCCTTCCTCTCCTCGCTGCCCGCGTGGCCCACCCGCCACGACGAGGTGGTGCTCCTGGGCCGCGATCCCCTGAGCCTGCGCCTGGATCTCTTCGGGGCGGAGCTCGTCGCCGGGCAGCAGCTCGACCTGGTCTCCTCCCTGCGCCTGGGGACCGATCTGGGCTGGCGCCTCGGAGAGGCCGAGGCCCTCGACGGCGCCGACCGCCACCGCGCCGAGGCCCTGCTCCTCTCCCTGCGCTGGCGGCTGCCGCGCCTGGGCCTGGAGCTGCAGGTGGGGCGGCAGCTCGAGCTGGCCGCGGTGCGCCCCCGCTACTTCGACGGCGCTCACCTGCGCTGGCGCTGGTCCTGGCTGGAGGTGGAGAGCTTCGCCGGCCTCTCGGTGAAGGACGGCAGCCTCCTGGGGCCCTCGACCTTCGAGGCGGACGGCGTGCGCTCCAGCGACGCGGCCCTCGCCGGGAGGGTGGACGAGGCCGCCTGGCCCTTCGTGCTCACCGAGGAGCACGCCGCCCCCACGCTACTGGTGGGGACGGGCGCCGGCGTCGCCCACCCCCGCCACGGCCGCCTCCTGGCGGGCGTCGAGCAGGCGAGCTCGGCCGGGAGCGTGGATCATCGCCTCTTCACCTTGCAGGGTGAGGGTCACCTCCACGGCGGCCACCTCGGCACCGCGCTGGCCTGGGATCTGGTCCAGGCCGAGCTCGAGCTCCTCGATCTCCAGCTGGGCTGGCGCCTGGCCGGGGCGGGGCGCCTCTCGGTCTTCCACCGGCGCAGCCGCCCGACCTTCGACGGCGACTCGATCTGGAACCTCTTCGTCCGGGGCGACCGAGACACCACCGGCGTGAGCTGGCGCTCACCGCCCTCCCGGCGCCTGCGCGGCGGCCTCTCCTTCCACGACACCCGCCTCTCGGATCCCGTGCAGGCCACCGCCGAGCACGTCCTCGGCCTTCGGGCGCACCTGGGCTACGGGGCCAGCGCGCGGCTGCGCCTGCAGGCGAGCGGGACCCTCGAGTCGGGGGGCAGCGGCACCCGCGGCTACCTCGTCCTCGGGGGCCGCGCCCGCCTCGACCGGCGCCTCGGGGCGCAGGTGGATCTGGCCGCCGGCTGGCTCGACGATCCCGGGCGCCTGCAGGGGCTGGTGCTGGGCTCGCGCTCGGGCCTCACCTACCGCTTCGACGAGAGCGCACGGGCCGGCCTCGCCCTGGAGCTGAACCACAGCCCGCTCTCCCGCCTCGACCTGCGGGTCCTCGGCCGCCTCGAGGTGGGCCTCGACGTCTTCTGGGGAGGTCGCGAGTGAGGCGCTCCACCGCCCTGGCGCTCGCCGCCGCCCTCGCCCTCGCGGCGGCCCCGGCGCGAGCCGAGCCCTCCCGGGCGGTCTATCCGCCCCAGCGGATCGAGCTGCGCTTCTTCCACGACCGCCACCTCGCCACCGGGATCCTCGGCTGCACCGACTGCCACCCGGCGAAGGAGAGCCGTCGCTCGGGGGACCGCCTGCTCCCGGGCCACCCGACCTGTGGGAAGTGTCATGCGGTCACCGCGCCCGAGCCCGCGCCCGTGGCCGACCCCGGACCCCAGCCCGAGCCCGATCCCATGCTCGCCTTCTACGGCGCGCCCCCGGCGCCCGAGCCGCCGCCGCCGGCGAACGACTGCAGCCTCTGCCACCCGCGCGTGAAGGAGGGGAGGGCGCCCGTGCCCCTCACCCTGCCCGAGCCGAACCTGCGCTTCTCCCACGCGGCGCACCTCGCGAAGGGGGTCACCTGCGAGCGTTGCCACGGCGAGGTCTCGGCCCTGGCCCTCGCGACCCGCGATCAGCTCCCCCGCATGGCGACCTGCCTCGAGTGCCACACCCGGCCCGGGCAGGCCCCCGGCCGCGCCTCCTCGGACTGCGCCACCTGCCACCTCTCCCGCCCCGGCGGCGGCCTGCGCACCACCTTCCCCTCGGGGCGCCTCGTGCCCACCGAGGCCTTCCCCTCCCTGGCCCACGACGAGGCCTTCCGCCACCAGCACGCCGGGCCGGCGCGCAGCCAGCAGGCCCTCTGCGCCGGCTGCCACGCCGAGACCGAGTGCCTCGACTGCCACGCCGGCACCCTCAAGCCCTTCGGCCTCCACCCGGCGGACTGGCTGGCCCTCCATCCCCTCGCCGCGCGGCAGGCGAGCCTCTCCTGCGACGGCTGCCACCGCTCCCAGAGCTTCTGCGTCACCTGCCACGAGCGCCTCGGCCTCGGCCGCGACGCCCCCACCGGCCGGGTGCGGGGCGCGCCCCCCGGCGACGAGCCCACCTTCCGGGCGGCCAACACCAACCTGCGCGTCCACCCGGTGGGCTGGGCGGACTTCGACGCCGCCGCCAGCCCCGATCACCACAGCGTCCACGCCCGCCGGAACATCGAGGCCTGCGTCTCCTGCCACCGCGAGGAGACCTGCCTGGGCTGCCACGCCGGCCTCGAGCGCGGGGGGAGCGGCGTCAGCCCCCACCCGGCCTCGGTGCTCGAGCGCTGTGACGCCCTCTTCCGGGCCACCCCGAGGGCCTGCGCCAAGTGCCACGACACCTCCGCGGGGGCCCCCTGCCCATGACGCGGGCGATCCCGCTGCGCGCCCCGCTCGCGCTCCTCGTCCTGGCCGGCGGCTGCCTGGAGCCCGGCGCGTCCCCCTTCGGCGCCCGCGACGAGGAGGCGCCCCTGCTGGTCGCGAGCGTCCCCTTCGAGGGGGCCCTGCGGGTGCCCCCGGACGCCGAGCTCTACCTCTCCTTCTCGGAGCCCCTGGCCGAGGGGCAACCCACGCCCGGGCAGGTCCAGCTGCGCTCGGGCGAGCTGGTGGTCCCGGTCTCCATCGACCATCCGCGGCCGGGCCTGGTGCGCCTGCTCCCGGGTGAGCCCCTCCACCGGGGCCTGCGCTACAACCTCGGCCTCGCGAACAGCCTCCACGACCCGGCCTTCAACCCCCTCGATCCCGCGTCGCCCCGCAACCTCGGCTTCACCGTCGCCACCGCGGACGACCCCCTGCAGGTCGTCGCCACCGAGCCCGGCGAGGGCGCGCAGGGGGTCGCCCGGCGCCTCGAGATCACCCTCGACTTCGACGTCCCCCTCTCGACCCTCACCCTCGACCGCGCCCACTTCGTGCTCGAGGACGAGGCGGGGAGCAGCGTCGGCCTGCGAGCGGCCCTCGACGACGCCGAGCCCCGGCGGGTGATCCTGACCCCCTTCGCCGAGCTCCCGGCGGACACCCTCCTCACGCTCACGGTGACACCCGGGCTGCGGGATGTTCAGAGCCGCCACCTCGCGGTAGCGTTCGTCCTCACCTTCCGCACCGCGCCGTAGCCACCGGAGACCCACCATGACCAGGCGTCGCGTCTGCATCCTGAACACCGGCGGCACCATCGGGATGGTGCGCACCGAGCGCGGCTACGCCCCCCAGGCCGACTTCCTCCGCCAGTACCTCGCGGCGATGCCGGAGCTGGCCTCCGAGGAGATGCCCGAGTGGCAGCTGACCAACCTCGAGCCCATCCTCGACAGCGCGGACATGCGCCCCCGGGACTGGCTGCGCATCGCCCGGGCGGTGGCCGAGCGCTCGGGCCAGTGCGACGGCTTCGTGGTGGTCCACGGCACCGACACCATGACCTACAGCGCCTCGGCGCTCTCGTTCCTGCTGCCCGAGCTCGACCACCCGGTGATCTTCACCGGCTCCCAGCTGCCGCTCTCGCACCTGCGCTCCGACGGCCGCTCGCACCTGATCACCGCGCTGCTGCTGGCCGCCGAGCCGGCGATCAACGAGGTGGGGATCTACTTCAGCGGCCGCCTCCTGCGCGGCAACCGCGCCCAGAAGGTGAGCGCCGACGGCTTCGTCGCCTTCGCCAGTGGCAACCTCCCGCCCCTGGCCATGGTGGGCACCCGGATCCAGCTGCGGCACCGCCTCCTGCGGCCGAAGGGAGCGGGGATCACCGAGCCTCCGAGCCTCGCGCGCGCCCCGGAGGTGATCTCCCTGCGCCTCTTCCCCGGGCTGGACGCCCACCTGCTGCGCCGGATCCTCGAGCCCCCCACCGAGGGGGTGGTCCTCGAGACCTACGGCGTCGGCAACTTCCCGAGCCAGGACGCCGAGCTGCTCCGGGTGGTCCGCGAGGCCTGCGAGCGCGGCGTCGTGGTCGTCAACTGCACCCAGACCCACCAGGGCGCGGTCCAGGCCGGGCAGTACAGCACCGGCAAGGCCCTGGCCGACTGCGGCGCGGTGAGCGGGCGGGACATGACCCCGGAGGCGGCGCTGACCAAGCTCTTCGTCTTGCTGGGTCGGGGCCTGCCGCCGGAAGCAGTGCGCCAGGAGATCGGCCGCGATCTCGCCGGTGAGCTGACCGTCGAGACCGACTGACAGCTGACAGCTAATAGCTGATAGCCTCAGGTCACGCGGTCGCGCGCGATCAGCGCGCGTAGAGTAGATGTAGCAGTCCCACTCGAGCACCCAAGGGGGAGAGCGATGCGCATCTGCGTGAATCCCGAGTGTCCCGATGTCATCGGTGGCTACGCGGAGTATGCCGACGCCACCGAGACCTGCGTCCGGTGTGGCAAGGCCCTGGAGCACGTCCCGGAGAAGGAGGAGGAGCAGCTGGTCACCGTCTTCCGGGCCCCCGAGCAGGGGCAGGTCCGCCTGCTGGCCGATCTGCTGCGCGACGCCGGCCTGACCGTCTACGTCTACGGGCAGCACGAGGCCCTCACCGGCGGCGGCTACTCGATGATGGACCAGTGGCGCACCGCCTCGATCCAGGTCCCGGAGGAGGAGGCCGAGGAGGCCCGCGGTCTGATCGCCGTCGCCGAGACCCAGGGGGAGTTCTCGGACGAGGAGGGCTCCGAGGGCGAGGAGAAGAAGGAGCGGGAGACCGCCCCGCGGGTCTCGGCGCAGGTGCCCGTCACCCGGGTGGGGCTCCCCTTCGCCCTGACCCTCTTCGTCGCGCTGCCCGTCCTGCTCCTGGTCCAGCACTTCGTGCCCTTCGACCAGAACATCCTGCTGGCGATCCTGCTGGTCTTCGCCGGCGCCGCCTTCTGGGCCGGTCACCGCTACCCGGGCGTCGTGTCCCAGCACTACTGCGGCAAGTGCGGTCAGGCGTTGAGCCCGACGCAGGGCTTCTGCGACGGCTGTGATCGCAGGCTGGTCGAGGGGGAAGAGGGCGCGAGCTGATTCGGCTGCGAGCTTCGAGCTGCGAGCTGCGAGCTCGGTCCCTGCCGGGTCGCACCTCCGGGATGCTTCGGGCCCGGTGCTGCCGGCTGTCAGCTAATAGCTGCGAACACTCTAAACCAGAAATCACGATTCCCGATCACGTTTGGCTTGCAGGCCGCACCCGCCTGCGGCGTCAGGCCTCGGTCACCTAGCTAAGGCTAGGCTCCCTCACCCTTCCTTGCATCCGGGCACGTCCGCGGCGCCATCCGCTGTTCGGGAATCATGATCTCTGGTTTGGCCGAGGACGCACCGAGGTGTGTCCCTGCAACGCCAAAGCTCGCAGCTCGAAGCTCACAGCTCACAGCTACACCGGCCGCACCGGCCCCTTCCGCCAGGGCCGCTCCACCGTCTTGTTCCGGGTGTAGAGGAGCGCCTTCGCCAGCACCGTCCGGGTCTCGCGGGGGTCGATGACGTCGTCGACGTGGCCCATGGCCGCGACCTGGTTGATGTCGATGTAGGGCCGGATCCCCGCGGCGAGCTGCTCCTTGATCTCCTCGGGGTTCTCGGCGGCGGCCAGCAGCTTCTGGGCGGCGATGGCGACCATCCCCTCGGCGCCCATCACCGAGATCTCGCCGCCGGGCCAGGAGACGAGCAGGTCGGGCTCGTAGGCCCGGCCGTTCATCACGTAGTAGCCCGCGCCGTAGGCCTTGCGGACGACCACCGTGAGCTTCGGGACCGTCGCCAGGCTCACCGCCTGCAGCATCTTGGCGCCGTGGCGGATGATGCCGGCCTGCTCGACCTTGGTGCCGACCATGAAGCCCGGCACGTCCTGGAAGAAGCACAGGGGGATGTTGAAGCTGTCGCAGAGGTTCACGAAGCGGGCGGCCTTGTCGGCCGAGTCCACATCGAGGATGCCGCCGTAGTACTGCGGGTTGTTGGCGACGATGCCCACCGGCCAGCCGTCGATCCGCGCGAAGGCGGTGGTGATGTTGCGGGCCCACTTCGGCTTCATCTCGAAGAGCACGCCCTCGTCCACGACCAGCTTCAGGATCTTCCGCATGTCGTAGGCGCGGCGGCGGTTCTCCGGGATGATGTCGAGGATCTCGTCGTCGATGAGGCTGTCCGGCTCGACGCGGGTCGCTCCTCGCGGCGGCTTCTCGGTGCAGGAGCTGGGGAAGTAGGAGAGGTAGTCCTTGATGGCCTGGATGCAGGCCGCGTCGTCCTTCACCTGCAGGTCGGCGACGCCGGACTTCTCGGTGTGGACCTTCGAGCCGCCGAGCTCCTCCTCCGTGACGTCCTCGCCCACCACCGACTTCGTCAGGTAGGGCCCGCCGATGGCCATCGAGCTCTGCTCCTTCACCATCGGGACGAAGTCGGCGAGGCCGGGGATGTAGGCCGTGCCCGCGGCGCCCGGGCCGACCATCGCGGCCACCTGGGGGATCACGCCGGAGAGGATCGACTGCTCGCGGAAGAGGTAGCCGGTGCCGGCGAACTCGGAGATGGCCCGGGGATCCATCCCCCCGTCCGCCGAGAGGCGCGCACCGCCCGAGTCGACCAGCCAGATGATGGGCAGGCGCTCCTTCAGGGCGAGATCGCGCAGGCGGGTCACCTTGTGCTCGGCCACCATGCCGATGGAGCCGCCGTAGACGGTGAAGTCGTAGGCCGCCACGGCCACCGGGCGGCCGTCGAGGGCGCCGATGCCGGTCACGCAGCCGTCGGCGGGGGAGGGCTTGGGCTGCTTCTCGGGGAGGTTGCCCTCGTGCTGGGCGTGCATGCCCAGCTCGAGGAAGCTGCCGGGATCGAGGAGGGCGTCGATCCGCTGGCGCACGTCCATCTTCCCGCGGGCGTGCTGCTTCGCCACCCGCTCGGGGCCGCCCATCTCCCGGGCCTTCTCCCGCCGGGCGGCCAGGTCCTCGACCGCGGCCCGCATCTTCTCGTTCTTCTCCATGGTGCTGCCTCCCTGCTCGCACGGGCGCCTAGATTGACCCGTCAATCGGTTTTCTACGGGTCCCCGCCACCGCGGTCAACGGCCAAGGTCAGTCGTGGTCGGGCCGCAGGGCGCCGGCGGGGGCGGTGACCAGGTCGTCCACCAGCTGGTGGAGCCCCGCCCGCAGCTGCGGCAGCGAGAGGCCGGTGCGCTGGTAGCGCCGCGGGACGTGGATGAAGCCCACCTCGGTCTCGGGGCAGAGGCGCTGCAGGTGGTGGAGCGCCAGGAAGAGGGAGAGGTTGCAGGCGAAGGTGCCCGCGTGGTGGCTGACCTCGGCCGGGACGCTGGCCTCCTGCAGGTGGCGGGCGATCCACCGGGGATCGAGGGTGCAGAAGTAGGCGTCGGGAGCCGCGCGCACGGCGCGGCCGCCGGGGGGCAGCTTGCCCCGGTTGTCGGGCAGGTCACCCTCGAGGATGTTCACGGCGATCCGCTCGCAGTGGAGGGCGTCGTTCCCCTCGGACTCACCGAGCATCAGCCAGCGCAGGGGCCGGTGGCGGCGCAGGAGGGCGGGGATCCGGCGCCGCAGGATGTGGAAGTCCACCGGCAGCACCTCCGCCACCACCGCCTCGGGGGTCTCGCGCAGGAGCGGATCGAGGAGCCGCCGGCTGGTGTTGGTCTCGCGCCCGGCGAAGGCCTCGAAGGCGGTGACTAGGACGATGGGCTTCATGCGCGCGGAATCCATGCTGGCGTGAGGTCGAAGCTCGGGTCAACACCCCCCCACGCCGGGCCGGGTCTTTGCGGACCCGGCGAGGATCGATCCATACTCGCGAGGATCCGGTCCTCTCCTGGACCGGAAGATCGAGAGGAGACCGCGAGCGTTGGGCGCATTCGAGGATCGCATTCGCTGGAACCACCGCTACTCGAGGGCGGGCTTCAGCCCCGACTGGGCGCCGGACGTCCACCTGGTGACGCGCCTCTCGGATCTGCCGGGCGGGCGGGCCCTGGACGTCGCCTGCGGGGTGGGCGCGAACGCCCTCTTCCTGGCCAAGCGGGGCTGGGAGGTGCACGCGGTGGATCTCTCCGACGTCGCCATCGAGCGGCTGCGGCGCGCGGCGAGCGCGGAGGGCGTGCTCAAGCAGATCCGGCTGGAGCTGGCCGATCTCTCCACCTGGGACTTCCCCGAGAACGCCTACGAGGTGGTGATCTGTACCCGCTTCCTCGACCGCAGCCTCTGCTCGAAGCTGGTCCGCGCCCTCGTCCCCGGGGGGGTGCTGTACTATCGCAGCTACACCATGGATCACCTGGAGAAGAAGCCCGACTTCGAGCGCGAGCGGCTCCTGGCCCCCGGCGAGCTCCAGGTGCTCTTCTCTGACCTGCTGGAGATGCACTACGAGGAGCTCGTCGAGGAGGAGACCGTGACCGCGGCCTACCTCGGACAGAAGCCGACCTGATGCGCGCGACCCCCAAGACCCTCGTGCCGGCCTGGCTGCTCGCCGGCCTGATCCTGCTCTCGACCGCCGCGCCCGGCGCCGCCCGGGCCCAGGGGCGCAACCAGTTCCTCGAGGAGGGCAAGCGCCTCATCGCCAAGGGCAAGCCCGGCGAGGCCGTGGAGGAGCTCTCCCGTGCCCTCGAGTTCCCGGAGCTCCCCCTCGTCCAGCGCATCGAGATCCTGGGCTACCTCGGGGCGGCCCAGCACCTCGCCGGCAACGAGGCCGAGGCCGGGGACGCCTGGGAGGAGCGGGTGCGCCTCGATCCCGACGGCGATCTCCCCGAGGACCTGCCCGGAGAGGTGCGCTCGGCCTACGTCCAGGCCCGGGCCGGGGTGGTGGTGGTCGAGCACCTCCCGCCCCCCGGCGCGCTGGCCGGACGGACGGTCGAGATCCGGGTGAACCTGCGCGATCGCTACGCCGCGACCCAGGACCTCGTCGTCTTCCACCGCCGCGCCGGCAAGACCGACTACGAGTCGACCGCCCTGGAGCGAGACGACCTGGGCTGGCACGTGAAGCTCACCATGCCGCCTCTGGCCGGCCTGGCCGCGGCCTACGAGTACGAGTACTACATCGTCGCCCAGTCCGAGCAGGGCGAGCACCTCCACAGCGCCGGCAGCGAGGATCAGCCCCTCGCCATCCGGGTGATGGCGCCCACCGACGACCCGGGGCCCCTCACCGCCACCCTCCCGGATCCGGTGAAGGATCCGGAGGTCGAGAGCGGCGGCGATCCGGCGGCCGGGGGTGGGGTGGTCATCGTCCGCAAGGACCCCGAGGGTGACGCGGGCGCGGGCACGAAGGACCCCATCGATCTGACCGCGGTGGATCTCGTCGACGCGGGCGCCACGGGCACGGGCGCGGGGCTCGACCCGGAGGACGCGGTGGCCGTCCGCACGGGGACCGCCGGCCGCGACCGCAAGGACGAGGTCATCGAGGCCGTCGAGGTCGAGGTCGACCCCCCCGACGGCTCCCGCCCCTGGCGCAAGCCCGGCCCGGCCGCGACCCCGACGGGGAGCGCCAAGTGGGTCTGGATCACCCTCGGCGTCATCGTGGTGCTCGGCGCCGGCGCGGCGGGCGTGGTGGCGGGGACCAGCGGCGACAAGATCCCCTCGGATACCGACCTCGGAGTGATCCGCTATCCTCCGGGCTCCTGAAGCGAAGAACACGGCAGGGACTCTTCAAGTGTACCTCGAACGGCGATCGGCTCTCCTCGGACTCCTCCTCCTGCTGCTCCTCTCCGCGGGCTGCGGGGCGGACACCGGGCTGCACATCATCGTGGAGTCCAGCTACGCGGTGCCCGACGAGGTCGACAGCCTCGTGATCGAGGTCAGCGGCGGCAACCAGCCGGCGCAGACCTACCCGGTGACGATCCTCTCTCCCTTCCCCCACGACTTCGCCATCGACACCGAGGGGGTCTCGGGCACCCTGCAGGTGATCATCGAGGCGATGAAGGGCACCGAGACCGTCACCACCGCGCAGATCCGCGCCGACCTGGTGAAGAACCGGGTCATCGAGTACCGGGTCAACCTCTGAGCTGCGAGCTATGAGCTTCGAGCTTCGAGCTCTGGAGACTTCCTGGACGGGTGGTGCGGTCTTCGGTGATAGGGGCGGCAGCTCTCGGCTGTCAGCTATCAGCTATCAGTATCCGTGCTCACCGCGGTGAACCGGGCCCCAAGTCGCCCTCATCACGCTCGTCGACCCGAGACTGAAAGCTGAGAGCTGATAGCTGATAGCTGCGAGCCCCCGGGTCGAGGACGCACCAACGTGCGAACCGGCACCGGCCAAGCTCAAAGCTCGAAGCTCAAAGCCGAGATCAGTTGTTGGGCTTCCCCGGGGTCGGCGTACCGAAGTCGCGGAAGTCGCTGGCGTTGTCCGCGGTGTCGGCTGAGCTGGCGTTGCGGCCCAGCGAGTGCTCGGAGGCGACGCCGGCGGCGGGGTTGCCCTCGCCGGCGAAGGTGAGGCCGGCGAAGGTCTGCCCGGTGGTGCCGTTGGTGTAGCCGACCGCGTCGACCACGATGCCGTCCTTCACCAGCTGGAGGCTGTCCGGGCCGTTCTGCAGGTTGGCGAACTCGGTGCGGATGTCGGCCTCGGCCAGGGTGAGCGCGTGGGCGCTGCTCTGGGCCAGGACCAGGAAGCCGTCGGCCGGCATGTTCTGGCCGGTGAGGGGGTAGCTGGCGTAGGGGGTGCCGGTCTCGCCGTTGACGCCCACCAGGCTGAAGCCGGTGAGGGAGACCGAGGGGTCGCCGACCAGCTCGATGAAGCAGTTGTCGTCGGTGCCGGTCGTGTCGTAGCGGATCTCGTTGATCAGCACCCGCACCGGGGCGCCCACGCTGACGGTGACCGTGTCGCTGGCGGCGTTGCCGCCGGTGTCGCCCACGGTGAGCTGGGCGTCGAAGGTGCCGGCGGTGGCGTAGCCGTGGAAGGGGTCCGCCTCCTGGGCGCTGGCGCCGTCGCCGAAGGTCCAGTTGTAGGTGTAGGGCGGGCTGCCGCCGTTCACGGTGGCCATGAACTGCACGCCGAGGGGGGCGTTGCCGGTGGCCGGGAAGGCCTGGGCCGCCACCGCCAGGGGCACCGGGGTGGACGAGGCGGTGATCCGGATGCCGCTCTGGGAGGTGCCGCCCGTCGCGTCGGTGACCTGGAAGACCACGTCGTAGTCCCCGGGGTTCTGGAAGGTGTGGGTCGGCGAGATGACGCTGTCGGTCTGGCCGTCGCCGTAGGTCCAGAGGAACTGGTAGGGCGGCGTGCCACCGGCGGCCTCGCCGGTGAAGGCCACGGTGAGGGGCGCGAGGCCCAGCTCGGGCACGGCGCGGACGGTCGCGCCGAGGATCCCGGGCGTCACCGCGATGATGACCTCGGTCTGATCCGAGTCGCCGTCGACGTCGGTGACCGTGAGGGTGACGACGTTGTCCCCCGGCATCTCGAAGGTGTGCTGGACGGCCTCGCCCTCGCCGGTGGCGCCGTCGCCGAAGTCCCAGTCGTAGCGCACCGGATCGTTCCCGCCGAGGTGGTCACCGACGAGATCGACGGTCAGGGGCGCGCGCCCGCTGTTCGGCGTCGCCCAGGCCCGGGCCGTGGGGACGGGGTCGATGCCACCCCCCTGGCCGCAGGCCAGGGAGAGGAGGAGGGCGGTCAGCGCCGCCGGGGCCAGGTTCGTCACGCGCATCACTGGATGTTCACCGTCATCGAGAAGGTTCCGAAGTCGTCGGTGGCGCCACCGTACCCGTCGACGATCAGGTAGTAGGTGCCGCCCGCGCTGGAAGTGTAGACCACCTTCGAGAGGAGGCTCGCCACCGCGCCGTCGTCGTCGCAGACCAGCTCGTTGGACTGGGTGGTGCAGTTCGAGCGCAGGTACATCACCGAGTCGAAGCCCGTCGCGGCCGAGGTCAGCTCGGCGGTCAGGGTCTGGCCGGCCGTGAGGACCACCTCGTAGACCACGTCGGGCTCGGCGGTGTAGGGGGCCGAGATCCCGCCGCAGTTCAGGGCGTGGTAGTTGTCCACCGCGCCGGCGGTGCTGTGGGTGAGGGTGCCGGAGGCCAGCAGGGGGATGGGGAACGCGCAGGTGTCGCCCACCACGGGGTTGGCCGCGCCGGGGGAGGGGAGGTCGAGGACCACGAAGTCCACGCTGTTGTCGTCGGTGTCGGTGCTGCCGCGGGGGCGGCCGAGGGGCTTGCCCGCGGCGCCCGGGGCGGCCGCCAGCTCGCCGGAGAAGGTCGTGCCGGCGCCGAACACGCCGTAGCCGACGGCGTCCAGCACGTTGGCGTTCCAGGTCAGCAGGAGGTTGTCCGGGCCGTTCTGCAGGTCGACGCCGGCGTTCACCAGGTCGACCTGGGTCGGATCGACGGTGCCGTCCTGGGCGACCACGAGGAAGCCGTCGCTGCGCACCGAGAGGCCGGTGAGATCGATGCTGACGTACTGGCTGCCGTCCGCGCCGTTCACGCCCACCAGGGCGTAGCCGTCCAGGGAGGTGCCCGGGGGACCGGAGAGCTCGACGAAGGTGCCGGTGTCGGCGCCGGGGGAGTCGTAGAAGACCTCGTTGATGAGCATCGGCCCGAAGACCTCGTAGGAGACGGGGCCGATGACGCCGTTGGTCTCGTTCGACTCGGTGACGTCGTCGTTCGCGTCGATCTGCGCCCAGGCCTGATAGGTGCCCGGCTGCACGCTCAGGGCCACCGAGACGGTCGTGGAGGCGCCCGCCGCCAGGCCATCCACCCAGGTGTAGTCGCCGAAGTCGCCGATCGCCGGGGCCGAGACCCGGTCGTAGTAGAAGTCGACCCAGGTGCCCGGGCTGGCGGTGTTGCCGGCGTTCTGGACGGTCACCGAGTAGACGACCACCGAGCCCTGCACGTCCACCTGCAGTCCGGAGATCGCGTAGTCGGGCAGGGCCTGCTGCACCACGACCTCGACGGTGGCGCTGGACGAGTCGCCGTTGGCGTCGGTGACGATCACCGAGGCGTTGTAGACCCCGTCCAGGCCGTAGGTGTGGGAGGGGTCCTCGACCGCGGCCTGCGAGCCGTCGCCGAAGTCCCAGGCGTAGGTGAGGGGGGCGTCGCCGCCGCTGGCCGTGGCGTCGAAGGCCACCGTCAGGGGGGCCGCCCCGCTGGCCGGGGTCGCCGTCGCCGAGACCGTGGGCACCTGGTTGCTGGCCACGCCGATGATCAGGCTGTCGCTGGCCTGGTCGCCGTCGGCGTCGGTGACGGTGAGCACCACGGTGAAGGAGCCCGCGGCCGGGTAGGTGTAGGAGGTCGCCTGGCCGCTGCCGGTGGCGCCGTTCCCGAAGGCCCAGTCGTAGGTGATGGGGGCGTTGCCGCCGGTGACCGAGCCGGAGAAGTTCACCTTCAGGGGCGCGATGCCCTGGGTCACGTCGGCGAAGGCCCGGGCCGTGGGCTGGCTGTTGGAGGAGACCGAGATCGTCAGCTGCGCGCTGTCCGCGTCCCCGTCGGCGTCCATGACCGTCACCTGGGCCTGGTAGGTGCCCGCGGCGGCGTAGGTGTGGGTCGGGTTCTGGGTGGTCGAGCCCGGGGAGCCGTCACCGAAGCTCCACTGCCAGCTGAGGGGAGCGTCGCCGCCCTGCACCGAGGCGAAGAAGGAGACCGGCAGGGGCTCTCGGCCCGAGGAGGGCGAGGCCGAGGCGGTGACCTGGGGCTGGGCGTTCGTGGTGACGTTCACCACCACGGTGGTGGAGTCGGTGTCGCCGTCGGCGTCGCTGACCTGCACCGTCGCCTGGTAGGTCCCGGCGGTGGAGAAGGTGTGGCTGGGGTTCTGGAGGGTCGAGGTCCCGCCGTCGCCGAAGTCCCAGGCGAAGGAGAGCGGGGCGTTGCCGCCCTGGGCCGAGGCGTTGAAGGAGACCGTCAGGGGCGCGCGGCCGCTGCTCGGCGTGGCGCTGCCCGAGACGATGGGCACGTCGTCGTTGCCCACCTCGATCGCGGCCGAGGCGGTGGCCGGATCGCCGTTGGCGTCGGTGACCGTGAGCTGCGCGGTGTAGGTGCCGGCCGTGGCGTAGGTGTGGCTGGGGTTCTGGAGGGTCGAGGTGCTGCCGTCCCCGAAGATCCAGGCGAAGGAGAGGGGGGCGTCGCCGCCGCTCACCGAGGAGGTGAAGGCCACGGTGAGGGGCGCGATGCCCTTGTCCGGGTTGGCGGACACGCTCACGGAGGGGGCCGAGTTGTCGGTGACGACGATCTCGACGCTGCGAGAGTCCTGGTCGCCGTCGGCGTCGACGACGGTGAGCAGCGCCGTGTAGGTGCCGGGGCTCTGGTAGGTGTGGGAGGTGCTGGCCCGATCCGCGGTCGCGCCGTCACCGAAGTCCCAGGAGAAGGAGAGGGGGGCGTTGCCGCCGGTCGCCCGGCCCTCGAAGGCCACGGTGAGGGGGGCGATGCCCGAGGTCGGAGAGGCCGAGAGCGCCGCGGCCGGCTGGTCGTCGCTGGCGACGGTCACCTTCACCTGACCGGAGGCCGAGACCAGGTTGCTGTCCTGCACCGTCACCAGCACGTCGAACTGCCCACCGGCAGCGAAGGTGTGGGTGGGGGACTCGAGGCTGGAGCGGTTGCCGTCGGCGAAGTCCCACTCGAAGGTGTAGGGGCCGACGCCCCCCTGGACCCCCACCGAGAACTGCACGGAGAGCGGGGCCCGGCCGGAGGAGGGATCGGCCATCGGGGTCGCCGAGAGGGGGGCGGCGGTGACGTCGACGGTGAGGGCGTCCTCGTCGAAGTCGCCGTCGGCGTCGGTGACCCGCAGGGTGGCCTGGTAGCTCCCGGGCAGGACGAAGGTGTGGAGGGCGTCCGCGGTGGTGGCGGTCTCGCCGTCTCCGAAGTCCCAGGCGTAGATCAGCGGCTCGTCTCCGCCCGTCCCCTCACCGACGAAGGAGACCGTCAGCGGCGCGGTGCCCGCCAGCCGATCGGCGGTGGCGGTGGCCCGGGGGACGCTGTCCGAGGGGGTGGGCTCCTGGGGACAGCCGGTCGCGGCGAGGGCCAGGAGGAGGGTGGAGAGGGAGAGGGGGACCACCGGCGAACTGCGCATCATGCCCGCAGATCTAGCACCTTCGCGCGCCATCGTAGAGGGGCGCGCGCGACGGGTAAGGGCGGGCCGGGAGCCCCCCTCCCACCCGCGTCCCGGAATTTGACGCTCCGCATTCCGCGTGGCACCGTCGCGCCATGTCGGACAAGCGCACTTCCTTCTCCGAGCTCGCCAGGGCAGCGACCGAGGGCCGGGACGCCGAGCCTGGTGCCCTGAGCCGCCGCTCGCGCCTGGGGCTGGTCCCGGCGGACTACGCCGAGAAGACCATGAGCTCGCTCCTCTCCCTCCACGAGGACCTCATGGCCGAGAAGGAGCGGGCCCTGGACATCACGCGGCGCCTCATGGCGGCCGAGCAGGACCGCGCCGAGCTCGAGTCCTACGTGCGCCTGCTCGAGGTCGAGCTCCACCGGCGGGGCGGCCCGGCGGTGGGCACCCTGCGGGTGGGCGGCGGCGGCGGCCTGAGCGCCGCGACCGAGACCGTGCTGCGCAGCCTGGCCCGGCCGGGCCCGGCCGCGCCGGAGGCCCCTCCGGCAGCCCCGGCGAGCGAGGCGCCAGCCGCGCCGGCACCGGCCGTGGACCTGGCGCCCGCAGCGCCCGCAGCGCCCGCCGTGGCCGCCGTGGCCGAGGCGCCCGTGCGGGCCCCCACGGCCCCCGAGCCCGTCGCGCCCCGTCCCCCGCGCCCCTCCGCGAGCTACCGCGCCCCCGTGGCGACCGCCAGCGGCGATGCCCCGGCGACCAGGGATCGCGAGGCGCAGGAGAGAGAGCAGCCCCGCCCCCGGGCCGTCGGTGAGGGCTGGCGCCAGTGGTGAGGCGTGCCCTGAAGTCGGCGCTGCTCGCGGCGGCCCTGCTGGTCTTCGTCCCCCAGGCCGCCCGCGCCGAGGCGCAGGGACCCCTGCCCGGTGGCGGGCGGATCGACGTCGGTGGCGGCTGGCGCTACCTCCCCGGTGAGAGCGGCGGCGGCGCGGTCGCGCGCTTCGGCTGGCAGGCCGACGCCCACTGGCTCCTGGGGGTCGAGCTCGGCTTCGCCTACTTCCACCAGCAGCCGGTGGAGGGGCCGGTGCGGGTCACCGTCGGCAAGTTCCTCCTCACCACCACCTACCAGGTGCTCACCCGGGGCCCGGTCCTGCCCTACCTCTCGGTGGGCGTGGGCTACGGCCTGATCGGCGCCGTGGCGAGCGAGCGCTACTCCGAGTCCGGGGCCACCGACTTCTTCGGCGGCGTGGGCTTCTACGTGCCCCTCACCGAGCGGATCGGGCTGGTCGTCGAGGATCGCTTCGAGCTGGCCAACGCCTCCCTCGAGGTGCACGGCATCCAGCGGAAGGTGGCCGGCGGCGGAAACCTGCTCTGGGCCGGGGTGGTCGTCACCTTCGCGCCGGAGCAGGATCGGATCCTGGCCCCCTAGGGACGCCCCGGGCTGGCTCCGGCCCCCCACCTCGGGCTACAAGCGTCCCCATGGGTGAGGGAAGCGAAACCGCCAAGGAGCTCGCGGCGCTCCGCAAGGAGATCTACGAGGCGCGGACGCTGACGATCCGCAACGACAATCTCCTGAAGACCTTCCACGCGGAGCTCAAGGCCGTGGCCGACCGGCAGGCCCGGGCCGAGCGCCGGCACTTCGTCGGGCACGTCGCGGCCTACGTGGTCATCGGGGTGCTCGCGGGGGGCGGCGCGCTCTTCTACACCCACATGATGGTGGACGCCGAGCGCGCCGCGCTCGAGGATCGCATCGCCGAGGCGGAGCAGGCCCAGGAGGCGGCCCGCCTCTCGCAGGAGCAGGCGGACCAGCGCATCGAGACGATGGAGGCCCAGGCCCGCAGGGCCCTCAACATCCACCGCCTCCTCACCTCCGCCGACGAGGCGGACCGGGCCGGCGGCCTGGTGGCCCTCGAGAAGGTCGATCCAGCCGAGCTCGATCCCTTCGCCCGCACCGTGCTCCTCTCCGCCGAGGGCGAGGAGCGCCGCGAGTCCGCCCAGAAGGCCTTCGACGAGGCGCAGGCCCACTACCGCAAGGGCCGGATGCGGGAGGCCGCCGCGGCCCTCGATCAGCTCCGCCACCACCTCGAGGCCCTGCCCGCGGGCTGGGGCGCCGACCTGCGCACGATGGGCGACTACTACAGCGGCGCGACCTACGCCCGGCTCGGCCGCGGCCCCGAGGCGCGCCCCTTCCTCGAGCGCTTCATCGCCTCCGAGGCCCCCAAGGCCAACCGCGCCCAGGCCCACGTGATCCTCGGCGACGTCCTCCTGGGCGCGGGCGCCGAGGAGGAGGCCAAGAAGGTCTGGCGGGAGGGGCTGAAGGTCGACCCGGCGGGCCGGGCCACGGCCACCCTGCGCCGCAAGCTGGGGCTGCCCGCCGCGGCGGGAGCGGCCGAGGAAGACGGCGACGCCGCGCCCGCCGACTAGGGGCACCCCCTGGTGCGGGAGCTACTTCCGGGCCGCAGCGAAGGCCCGGTCGATGCGGGCGAGGGTGTCGCCCTCGTCGGTGAGCACCCGGGTTGCCACGGTGTTGGCCACCCGCGCCAGCTCCTCCAGCTCGTCGAAGAGGTGCGCCGTGCGCGTGGCGGCGTCGGCGTCGACCTGGCAGGCCTCCCGGGCCGCGTCCACCCGGCCGTCGAAGGCGACGGAGTAGGCGCGCCAGCGCCGCAGGCCGGCGCTGCCGTCCTTGCTCGCCATCGCCCGCAGCCCGTCGAAGTGATCCGAGATCTCCCGCCGCAGCTGCTCGGCCCGCTCGACGCAGGCCGCCGAGAGCCCGCCGGGCGCCGAGGCGTCGAGGCCCGCGGCCTTCTCGGGGGCGCCCGCGGCCAGGGTGACGACCACGCCCCGCAGGAAGAGCAGCGCGGGGACGCCTGCCATCACGAAGAAGATCACCAGGATGGCGATGCGGTAGGGGCGATAGCGGGCGGGACGCTTGGCGGCCATGGCCGAAGACTCTACTTCAGGCCGCGGGAGCCTGGTTAGGCCGGGTGGGTCAGAGGCCCGATCCGCCGGCCAGGCTCTGGGGCAGGACCGCCTCGAAGACCCCCGCCTCGTCGGCCCAGGCCTCGCCCACGGGGTAGAGGCGGCCGTCGGGGGTGCGGCCGACGATCTCGACCTGCGAGCCGCCGAGGGTCTCGGAGAGGGCGTCGGCCCGCTCGCCGAGCACCGTCCCCGAGAGGAGGGCCGGCGCGTCGAGGACGACCGTCTCGAGGCTCAAGTCCGCCTCGTTCACGGTGACGGCGTGGCCGACGCTCCAGGGCAGGCCCGAGCCGCCCCGCGGGCGGAAGTGCATGAGGTAGCTGCCCGCGTCCACCGGCAGGACGTACTTGCCCTCGGCGTCGGTGCGGGTCCGGAAGGTCTGCATCACCGGGGCCTCCTCGCTCGGTCCCGTCGGGACGATGCGGGAGGCGACGACCTCCAGGTCCTCGACCGGCGTGTCGGTCTGGCCGTCCCGCACGGCGCCGCGCAGCACCGGGCGGGGCAGGAGCTGGACCTCGAGGGGGGCCGGGGCGATGGTGGGATCGCTGGAGACCACGAAGCTCGCCACGGTGGCGCTCGCCAGGGGCGAGTCCTCGGGGGTGCTGATCTGGGCCAGGTAGGTGCCGGCCAGCAGGCGCACCTCGAAGCGGCCCAGCTCGTCGGACACCGCGGTCTGGCGGAAGGTGCCCGAGGTCTCGACCTCGCCGACCAGGCTCACCCGGGCGCCCTGCACCGGCGCCTGATCGGGGCCGACGATCTTGTTGCCGGTGACGGTGACCGGGGTCCCGTGGTCGCCGGTGAAGTAGGCCCCGAGGTCGAGGTCGTCGGCGCCGACCTCGATCGCGTCGAACTCGAGGGTGGGGCGGGACTCGGAGGGGCCCAGGCGCAGGGTCATCCGGTGGGCGCTGCCGGCGGGCGGCCGGACCACGGCCAGGCAGAAGCGCCCCTCGGGGTCGGTGTGGGAGGCCAGGCTGCGCACGCCGGTGGCGGGATCGAAGAGCTGGACCTGCAGGTTCTCCACCGGGGTCCAGTTGGCCTCGGAGACCAGGACCTGGCCGGTGAGGATCACCGGGGCGGTGGCCAAATCCAGGGGGAGCACGAAGGTGGAGTCGGCGGTGGGGACCACGCCGCTCTGCCGCACCGGGGCCGTGCACTCGCCCGCGCCCCCGCAGCAGCCGCCCGCCAGGGGCTCGGCCACCAGGTCGTAGGCCATCGGGATCAGCGCGTCGCTGGCGCCGTCCCGCACGCCGGCCATCAGGGCCAGCTCGGCGCGGGCCTGGGTGGTGCCCTGATCGATCTCGAGCAGGGTCTCGAAGGTGCGGGAGCGGCGCAGGCCCTCGGAGGTCGTGAAGCGCGCGCTGGCCTCCACCGGGGACTCCAGGGAGAGGAGGAGGGGCTCGGCCACCAGGACCTTCAGCGGCTCGGTCCGGTCGAAGTCGATGGCCTCCACCGACTGGAAGAGGTAGCCGGAGGCGGGGAGGGGGGTGACCTCGAGGTCCAGCGCGAACTCGGGCTGCCAGGTGCAGCGGGCGAAGCTGCACTGCTGACCGGCGTAGCACTCCGAGTCGTCGAAGCACTCCACCTCCGGGAGGAAGTTCATCCCGTCCATCGCGGCGCAGCCGGCGAGGGCCGCCAGGAGCGGCAGCATGAGGAGGTTTCGCTTCACAGGCACTGCTCGTCACGCACGTCGAGGACCCAGCGATAGGAGGCCGGGTGGGTGGAGATGCAGTCGTCGGGGTAGCCCGAGGCCGCGCAGTCCTTGGTCGCCCGGAAGAGCGGCACATCGGTGTCGTCGCCGGTGAGGGCATCGACCTCGACCACGAAGGCCTCGAGGACGTAGACCCCCGGGGACGAGAACTCGCCGACGAGATCCGCGGGATCGAAGTCGTCGGAGCGCCAGACGGTGCCGTTCGGGTCGACCAGTCGCTGCTGGAGGAAGCCCGCGCCGTTCTGCCCCGAGACGTCGTAGTCGAGGAACCAGCGCACGGAGAGCAGCTGGTCGGTGTCCAGCTCGATGAATCGAACCGTGAAGAGGTCGGTCTGCTCCGGGCAGTCGAGGTAGAGCTGCACCACGGGCGCCGAGGGCTGCACGTTCACCAGGTCGATGGCGGGCGGTCGGTTCACGTAGATGGGCTCGGGAGGCATGGGCGTGGTGTCCTGGGGGATCAGACAACCCCCTGAGAAAGCAACCACCAGGCCAAGTGCCAACCCACTGGAAATACGGAGGAAAGCGCCCCGGGGCGGGAGCCGGAACGCGACATCGATGTCATGCCTCTTCATCGGTGTTCATCCTCTCCAGGTGCCGGAAGATGGTCCGGGGATCGACCCCCAGGTCCCTCGCCGTCTTGGTCCGGTTGCCGCCGTTCCGCTCCAGCACCCGGTTGATGTAGTCGCTCTTGTAGACCTCGAGGGCCTCCTGGAGGGGCAGCACCGCCTCGAAGGAGGCCTCGTCCAGGTCGAGATCCGAGGGGGTCACCGCGCTGCGATCCGCCAGGACCACCGCCTTGCGCAGGCGGTTCTCCAGCTGCCGGATGTTCCCGGGCCAGGTGAAGCGGCGGATGGCCTTCACCGCGGCGGGGGAGAAGCTCCTCACCTTGCTGCCGTGCTCGGCGGCGAACTTCTCCAGCAGGTAGCGGGCGATGACCAGCACGTCCTCGCCGCGGTCGCGCAGGGGCGGCAGGTGCAGCGTGATGACGTTGAGGCGGTAGTAGAGATCCTCGCGGAAGGCGCCGCTCTTGATCTCCTCCTCGAGGTTGCGGTTCGTCGCGGCCAGGATCCGGATGTCCACCCGCTGGGGCTTCACGTCGCCCACCCGGGTGATGGTCTTCTCCTGGATCGCCCGCAGGAGCTTCACCTGGAGCTGGGGTGGCAGCTCGCCGATCTCGTCGAGGAAGAGGGTGCCGCCGTGGGCGGCCTGGAAGCGGCCCTCGCGGTTGGCGGTCGCGCCGGTGAAGGCGCCCCGCACGTGCCCGAAGAGCTCGGACTCCAGCAGGTTCTCGGGGATGGCGCCGCAGTTGATGGCCACGAAGGGGCCCTCGGCGCGGGTCGAGCAGCGGTGGATCTCCCGGGCGACCAGCTCCTTCCCGGTGCCGGTCTCGCCGGTGATCATCACCGAGATGTCGGTGGAGGCGACCTTCTCGATCTTCCGGAAGACGTCGAGCATGGCGTCGCAGGCGCCGATGATCTCGCCGAAGCGCTTGTCCTCCAGGGCCCGGCGCAGCTCGACGGTCTCCTCCTGCAGGTCGCTGACCAGCAGGGCGTTGGCGATGATCAGCGAGGCCTGGGCCGCGAAGACCGTGAGCACCTCCAGGTCGGCGGGCTCGAAGAGCGCGACCACGCTGTCGTTGCCGACGTAGAGCAGGCCGAGGAGCTCGCCCTTGTGGATCAGGGGCGCGCACATCACCGAGCAGAGCTTGAGGTTCACCACCGACTCGGAGGCCGAGAAGCTCTCGTCCCGCATCGCGTCGCTGACGATGATCGGCGCGCGCTCCTGCACGACCTTGGCGATGATCGAGTCACTGACCCGCGAGACCGCGTCCTCGATCGTCTGCTGGTCGAGGTTCCGGGCGCCCTGGATGCGCAGCTCGCCCTCCTCGAGGAGGATCAGGAAGCCCTTGTCCGCCCGGGTCACCTCGATGATGGCGTCGAGGAGGGCGTCGAGGAGGCGGGGAAGGTCGTAGCCGCCGAGGAGGCGCCGCGAGAAGTCGTGGAGGGTCTGGAGGGCCGCGAGCTTGCCGGCCTGGCTCCCCCCGGCGTCGGTCACCTTGATCGGGGTGGCCTTCACCGTGGCGGTGGGGGCGGTCTCGGGGCGGATCTCGATCACCGTGCCGCCCACGGCGAAGCTCTCGCCCGCGCCCAGCTCGGCCCGGCGCTTCTTCTTGCCGCCGAGGAGGAGGTCGGTGCCCGGGAGGGCCTCGGCCATCCAGGTGGCGCCGTCGGCGGTGAGGGTGAGGGCGGCCTCGGCGACCTCGGGGTCGTCGATGACGATGTCGTTCGCCGCGCCCCGGCCCACGGAGGTGATCCGCTTGAAGAGGGCCACCTGGATGGCGTCCTTGCCGGGGGGCTTGATGAAGAGGCTGGGCATGGGGGCTCCTCTAGAAGGTGAGGACCAGGGTGGCTCCGGCGGCCTTCGGGCCGAACCAGGGGGCGAGGTGGAGGCGGGCCTGGGGGGTGGGGCCGGCGTCGGGGGTCTCGGGCGAACCCGTGGACGTGTCCGTGGACGTGGACGGCGGTTCGGAGGTCGCTTCGGTCGGCGGTGCTGTGGGCAGCTTGCGGGTGGTCTGGGAGCGGAGGACGACGGGCTCCCAGTGGAGGTGGGCGTCGATGATCCCGTAGGCGAAGAGGCCCCAGAAGGCCGCGCCCGCGATCCACTTCATCGAGATCATGGTCGCCGCGAGGTTCTGGCTGCCCTCGGGGATGCCGCAGCGCTGCCCCTCCTGGTCGGGCTGCCCGAGGGAGCCGCCGGGGATCGTCAGGGGCTTGCAGGTCCGCAGGTTCGCGGTGACGAGGTAGCCCAGCACGCTGGCGCCCGCGGCGAGGGTCTGGCCGCCGGCGAGGAGGCTGCCCTTGAGGACGTCGCCGTTCTGGAACTGACCGACGCCGAAGGGCAGCCAGTTGAGGAGGTAGGGGTGGTTCTCCTCGACCCGCTCGACCACCTCCGAGGGCTGCAGCCGCTCGGCCGCCTCCTCCCGGCGCTTGCGCTCCTCCTCCAGGAGCCGCAGGCGGGCCTGCTCGGCCCGGAAGCGCTCGGCCTCGATCCGCGCCTTCTGCTCCCGGATGGGGGCGAGCAGGGTCTCGTTCTCGGCCTTCACCTGATCGAAGAACTCGACCACCTTCGGCGGGTAGAAGAAGGGGTCCAGCTTGAAGTCGGGATCCACCGAGAGGAGGCTGACGAGGGCGCTGCGGGCCTCCTCCTTGCGGTCCAGGTAGTAGTAGGCGAGGCCGAGGATGCGGTGGGCCTCGACCAGGGACTCGTCCGAGGTCAGGCGGTTCTGCTCCAGCAGGCGGCTCACCTGCTGCACCGCGTCGGCGTAGTCGCCGTACTGGAAGCGGTCCTGCGCCCGCTTCAGCTGGGGGTCGCCCGCCGCGCTGGCGCCGAGGGGGAAGAGGAGGGCGGCGAGCGCCACGATCAGCAGGCGCCGCCTCATGACGAGGGCACCATGCTGGCGGTCAGCCTCACCGTCTGCCCGGGACGGAACCTCACCGTCTCGGTCCAGGGCTCGAAGCCCTGCTTCTCGACCTTCAAGAGCTCGGGGCGCTCGAGGAGGTACTCGCCGTCGGCGGTCTCGAAGGTGATGGGCACCTCGCGCCGGCCGCCCACCACCGGACCGATCAGCTTGTCACCCACCGAGAGGACGCCCTCCTGGGCGCTCTCGATCACCAGGGTCGCCGGGCGGGGGACCAGCCGGCGTCGCAGCTCCTGCACCCCCTCGCCGCTCGCCACCTCGAAGCTCTCCTCGAGGGTGACGAAGCCCTCGCGCACCACCTTCAGCTCGTGAGGCCCGTGGAAGAGGGTCGCCTTCGCCTCGGTGAACTTCTCGACCGCCAGCTTCCCGTCGATGTAGATGTCCGCCCAGTTGTCGAGGAGGATCCGGACCGGCCGCGGCACCTTCCTCACCGGCGGCCGCACCAGCGGCCTCACCACCGGCGAGACCTCCGGCTCCGGCCGCGGCGTCACGGTGGCCACCTCCACCGGCTCCTCCGTCACACCTTCGATCGCCGGGCGTACCCCTGCCGCATCTGGTTCCGCGGCGGCCACCTCCGTCTCGCCTGTGCCCGCAGTCAGCGTCGGCGTCAGCGGCTTTTCCTCTGGACCCACCACGGTTCCCGGATCACCCGCGTCCGAGACCACCGCCGGCGGCCAGTAGACGACGACCGCCCCCGCCGCACACGCCATCACCGCCGTGACCCCCAACGCCGAGAACGCCCGCAGCCGCTCCCTCCGCCGCCGCATCTGCGCCAGCAGCAGGGTCGCCCGCTCGTTGCTCGGATCCAGGCCGAGCACCGCGTCGCAGGCGCCGATGGCCTCGGGGATCTTCTTCTGCGCGACCGCGCGCTCCGCGCGGCCGAGCCAGGCCACGATCAGGCGCTCGCGCAGGCTCTCCTTGTAGCGGGGCGGATCGGCGAAGAAGGCCTTCACCTCGTCCGCGGGCCGCTCGAGGCCCAGATCCGCGAGGTGAGCGGCGATGGCGTCCGCCATCTCCTCGGCGCTCTGGTAGCGGTCCTCCTTCTCCCGGGCCATCGAGGTCCGCACGATCTCGGCGAGGGGATCCGAGACCCGGGGATCCAGCTGCCGCGGGTCCGGGTACTCGCCCTCGAGGATCTTCCGCAGCACCTCCGCCGGGCTCTCCCCCTGGAAGGGCAGCGAGCCGCAGACCAGCCAGTAGAGCACCGTGCCGAGGCTGAAGACGTCCGAGCGCGCGTCGCAGCCCTTGCCCTCGATGATCTCCGGCGCCATGTGGGCCGGCGAGCCCAGGAGGGTGCCCGTGGTCGTCATCCGGGTGTCCCGGTCGACCATCCGGGCGATGCCGAAGTCGGTGAGCTTGATGGTGCCGTCGTCCTGCACCATCACGTTCTCGGGCTTCAGATCCCGGTGGATGATCCCGATGCCGTGCGCGTGGGCCAGGGCCCGGGCGAGGCGCTCGGCCACCAGGGCGCCGATGGTCGGCAGGCCGAAGCCGAGGGTCTCGGCGAAGCCCCGCAGGGTCGGGCCCCGGATGAACTCCGAGACGATCCAGGCGTCGGCGGTGTCCTCCCCCGAGTAGTCGTGGATCTCCAGGATGTTGGGGTGGGAGAGGCGCGCCACCGCCTGGGCCTCCTGGCGGAAGCGCTTGCGCTCGGCGTCGCGCCCCGCCAGGTGCCGGTGGAGCACCTTGACCGCCACCTCCCGGTCCAGGGTGGTGTCCACGGCGCGGTAGACCACGCTCATGCCGCCGCTGCCCACCTCCTCGAGGAGGTCGTAGCGGGGGATGCGCGGGAGGTCGGTCACCTGCGATGACCTCCGAGCGTCCATTCTGCTGGCTCTGGGCTGGCCATCTGCGGGCAAATCCTGCCGTCTGAGTCCCGGTGCCCTGACGCCCCTGTCAGGGATGCCCCGAGTCTAGCCTGGCACCTGCGTCATGGACAAGGACGCAGGGGTCAGGGTTTCGCCGCGCCTCGGAGCGGTCGACGGCGGGCCTGGATCCGCTCCAGGAAGAGCTCGAGCAGCGCGATGGGATCCCGGGGATCCTCCGGCACGGCGGCCGGCGCGGGGGCGGCCTCCGGCTCGTCCACGTCGAAGAGGGAGGCGGAGAAGCTGCGCTCCCGGGTGGCGGCGGCGCTCGGCGTCATCGCCTGGGCCGAGATCCCGGGCTTCGGCGCCGTGGCCTGCGCGGCGAGGAGGCCCTCGAGCTCCTGCAGGCGATCGGCCGCCAGCTCGTTGTCGGGGTCGGCGGCGACCACCCGCCGGTAGCAGGCGACGGCCCGGGCGTAGTCCTCCACGTTGGCGGCCGCCTCGCCCTCCTGGAGATCGTTGGCCAGGGGCCGGGCGGCGGCGCCGGCGGCGGCCTTGGGGTGGTGGAGCTCCATGGGCTGCAGCCCCTCCTCCAGGGTCGCGATCCGGGCGGCGTAGGCGGCGTTGCCGGGGTCGGCGGCCGCCAGCTCCTTGAAGAGCGCCAGGGCGCCCCGGAAGTTGCCGTGCCGCACCTCTCGCTCGGCCTCTCGGCGCTTCTCCTCGTTCGGGTCGGCTCCACCGATGGGATCGCTCATGGCGAAGGATGCTACCCTCCACCCCGTGGTGGTCCAAGTATCGAGCGTACGCCGGGTGGGGCTCCTGCTGGCCTCGGTGCTCCTCTGCGCCCTCCACCCCGCCGTGGCCTCGGAGCCCGCAGCGCCCTGGGCCGACAGCGGCTGGCTCCCCGAGGGCTGGCGGGCCCGGGAGACCACCACGCTGGGTCCCTCGGATCTCGGCACCCTCCCGTCCCTGATCGGGCGGGCGCCGGGCGAGGTGCTCCTCGCCGCCGAGACCCTCGAGGAGGACACGGCCCTCTTCCTGGTGGAGGTGGAGGCGCCCCTCACCGCGGACAACGCCTCCAGGGAGGCGCTCCTCCTCTCGGCCCCCGAGGCCCTGCGACACCTCTGGGGGGTCGAGGCCGAGGTCCGCTGGGTCGATCTGGTCCAGGTGGGAGGCGAGCCCACCCTCCAGCTCCAGGGCCGCTTCCGCCGCAGCGGGAGGAAGCGGCACCTCCGGCTGGCGTTGCTGCCACGGGGGGAGCACCACCTCCTCCTGGTGCTCACCTGGCCCGAGGAGGGCGCCAGCGAGCTGGCCGTGAAGGCCGAGCAGGTGCTCCTGGCCGTGCCCGGCGCTCCGCAGGCGAGCGCGCCCTTCTGGACGGCGTCCACGGTGGTGAGCACCGTGGTCGCCTTCCTGGCCGCCTTCGGGGCGTTCCTCCTGCTGGGGCGCCGCCGGCGCTAGCTGGCCGGAGCCTCGCCCGCCTTCGGCGCGCTGCCCCCCGCCTTGCGGGTCTTCTTCTTGGTGGCGGTGTCGCCGTCCTTCTCGAGGGCCACGCCGAGGACGTCGTCCATGTGGGTGGCGAAGACGAACTCCATCTCGTCCTTGGCCTGCTTGGGCACGTCCTCGAGGTCCTTGCGGTTGCGCTCGGGGAGGATGACGGTCTTGATGCCGGCCCGGTGGGCGGCGAGGACCTTCTCCTTGATGCCGCCGACGGGCAGGACCAGGCCCCGCAGGGTGCACTCGCCGGTCATCGCCACGTCGTGGCGGACCTTGATGCCCGTGAGGAGGCTGGTGAGGGCGGTGAAGATCGTCACGCCCGCGGAGGGGCCGTCCTTGGGGATGGCGCCGGCCGGGAAGTGGATGTGGATGTCGCTCTTGTCGAGGAAGTGCGGATCCACGCCCAGGTTGTCGGCCTTCGAGCGGACGTAGGAGAGGGCCGCCTGCGCGGACTCCTTCATGACGTCGCCGAGCTGACCGGTGAGGATCAGCTTGCCCGCGCCGGCCATCTTGGTGATCTCGATGAAGAGGAGCTCACCGCCGGCGGCGGTCCAGGCGAGGCCGGTGGCCACGCCGGCCACCTCGGTGCGCTCGGCCACCTCGGAGAAGTACTTCTGGGGCCCGAGGTAGGAGTGCAGCGAGTCCTTGTCGACGACGCAGCGCTCGAACTCGCCCTCCTCGGCCTCGGCCACCTTCACCGCCACGCCGCGGCAGACGTCGGCGACGCGCCGCTCGAGGTTCCGGACGCCGGCCTCGCGGGTGTAGTCGGTGATGATCGAGCGCAGGCCGCTGTCCTCGAGGGACATGTGATCGTCGGTGAGGCCGTGCTCCTCGATCTGCTTGGGGATGAGGTGCCGGGTGGCGATGTGGGTCTTCTCGTCGAAGGTGTAGCCGGGCAGCTCGATGATCTCCATCCGGTCCCGCAGGGGCGCCGGGATGGGATCGAGGAGGTTGGCCGTGGCGATGAACATCACCTTCGAGAGGTCGTAGGCCACGTCGAGGTAGTGATCCGAGAAGGTGTTGTTCTGCTCGGGATCGAGGACCTCGAGGAGGGCCGAGGCCGGGTCGCCGCGGAAGTCCTGGCCCAGCTTGTCGATCTCGTCGAGCATCATCACCGGGTTCACGGTCCCGGCCTTCTTCATGCTCTGGATGATCCGGCCGGGGAGGGCGCCGACGTAGGTGCGCCGGTGGCCGCGGATCTCGGCCTCGTCCCGCACGCCGCCCAGCGACATGCGCACGAACTTGCGGCCGAGGGCGTCGGCGATGGCCTGACCCAGGGAGGTCTTGCCAACGCCCGGGGGGCCCACCAGGCAGAGGATGGGGCCCTTCATGTCCTTCTTCAGCTTGCGGACGGCGAGGTACTCGAGGATGCGCTTCTTGACCTTCTCCAGGCCGTAGTGGCGCGACTCGAAGACCTCCCGGGCGTTCTTGATGTCGAGGTTGTCCTCGGTCTGCCGCTTCCAGGGCAGATCGGCGACCCACTCCAGGTAGGTGCGGGCGACGGTGTACTCGCTCGAGGCGGTCGGGATGTTCTTGAGCCGGTTCAGCTCCTTCATCGCGACCTTCTCGACCTCGGCGGGGAGGGCGGCCTTGCGCAGCCGCTCGCCGAGCTCGTCGACCTCTTCCTCGTCCTCGCCCAGCTCGCCGAGCTCTTCCTTGATCGCCTTGAGCTGCTGGCGCAGGTAGTACTCGCGCTGGGTCTTGGACATCTCACCCTTCACCTGGGTCTCGATCTTGTTCGAGAGCTTCAGGATCTCGCGCTTGCGGTTGAGGAGCTCCATCACGAGCTTCATCCGGGCCTTGACGTCGATGGTCTCGAGGACCGTCTGCTTCTCGTCGATCGGAACGTCGATGTTCGCCGCGATCAGATCGGCGAGGTGCCCCGGCTCGGTGATCGACTCGATCAGCTCGGTGGCCGCCGCCGGCAGGTCGGGCATCAGGTCGATGACCTCGCTGGCGAGCTTCTTGAGGTTGATCGCCAGGGCCTGCACCTCGACGTCGGACTCGGCGCCCTCGTCGACCGAGACCGGGTCGATCTTCGCCTTCAGGAAGGGCTCGGTCTGGGCGAGGGACTTTACCCGGAAGCGGGCGAGGCCTTGGACGACCAGGGAGTAGTTGTCGTCGCCCATCTTCAGCAGCTTCACGATCCGGGCCACGGTGCCCACCGTGTAGAGATCGGTCTCGCTGGGGTCCTCGTCCTCGGCGCGGCGCTGGGAGACCACGCCGATCAGCGAGTCGTCCCGCACCGCCTCCTTGATGAGGGCGATGGTCTTCTTCCGGCCCACGGCCAGGGGCAGGACCCCGCCGGGGAAGAAGACGGAGTTCCGCAGAGGGAGGATGGGCAGCTCTTCGGGCACATCCGCCGTCAAGTTGGCCGGAGGGGTCGGGTTCTGGTCGCTCATCGGGTCTCTCCTGACGAAGGGCTGGGCTGGAAGGTAACCACCCTCGCCGGCCGCGCCAGCGAAAGCTGCCGCGAGGCCCCTCGACCGTCTCTCGAAGCACGATCCCGGGTGGGTGGCAAGCCCGGTGGAAGGGCCGGGGAGGGAAGGAGGAGGGCAGGGGGATCGACCGGGGACCGCTTGGGCTATACTGTGGCCTACGTACCTTCCCTCCGGAGGATCTCCATGAAGCGTCATATCCGGCCCATCCTCGGGTTGGCCGCCGGGGCGGCCCTCGTCTTCGCGACGGCCACCGCGGCGGGGTGCCAGAGCTACGTCTTCGAGCCGGCCGTCACCTCCCTGCTGGCGGTGAACAACACCACCTACGAGCTGCCCGACGTCTCCTCGGCGGACATCCTCTTCGTGATCGACGACTCGGGCTCCATGGCCGGTGAGCAGGCCAACCTGGCGGCGAACTTCGACGTCTTCATCAACGCCCTGGACCAGGAGAACGCCAACCGGCGCAACGAGGGGAAGGCCGAGCTGAAGTACCGGCTGGCGGTGGCCAGCACCTCGGTGAGCCTGAAGTACCAGCTCACCGACGGCACCCTGGTCGAGCAGAACACCTACTCCTCCACCGCCAACTGCCAGACCCCCTACAACATCACCGCCGGTGACCCCTTCCCGGTGGGGCGCTTCATGGCGGCCCCGGGCAACCAGGCCATCCTCGACTCGACGACGATGGACAGCAACACGATCATCACCCAGTTCCGCCAGAACGTGCAGCTGGGGGTGTGCGGCTCCGGCCAGGAGCAGGGCCTCCTGGCGGCCCGTCGGGCCCTGGAGGCGAACCCGACCTTCGTCCGCGACAAGTCCCGGCTGGTCGTGGTCTTCCTCTCCGACGAGGAGGACTGCTCGGATCCCGACGGGGACCTGATCCTCTCCCTGACCACCGACCGCTGCATCGAGGAGGCGGCCCAGCCCGGCGGCGGCCTGCTCGGCCCGGTCTCGGACTACGCCGATTTCTTCCGGGGCGTCGCCGCCGACGCCGGCAGCGACGTCATCGTCGGCAGCATCGTCAGCGCCAACGGCACGCGCCCCAACATCACGCCCGGCCTCTGCACCGACAGCGCCTGCGAGGCGGCCTGCACGACCGGCGATCCCCGGGCGGATCCCTGCTGGTGCGGCGGCTTCTCCGCTGGCGGCCGCTACCTGCAGCTGGCCGATCTCGTGGCCAACGGCAGCCTCAAGGACTCGATCTGCCAGTCGAGCTTCTCCGACACCCTTCGGTCCCTGGCCGAGGTGATCGTCACGCCCGACGCCATCTTCCTCAGCGCGCGACCCTTCGAGGACGATCCCTCCCTGGTGCTGCTGAAGATCATCCGGGACGGCGAGGAGATCCTCTGCTCGTCCCCGATCGACGCGACCCAGACCTGCGCCGATGGGGTGGACTGGGTCTACGACCCGGTCGACGTGGCGATCCGGCTCTGCAACACGCCGAACTGCACGATCCAGCCGGGCGACTCCTACAAGGTGAGCTTCGTCGAGCAGGCCTGCTCCACCGAGAACCCCTGCTGAATCCGGGGGCCGGTCGGCCCGTCTCTTCCGGCAACCCTTTTGATGGCCGGACGCTGCTTGTCGCTCCCGGCGGCGCGGTGGTAGCGTCCTCCGCCTGATTTCGGCCCTTTTGGTCGGGGAGGTCCCATGAAACGGCTCGTCGCACTCGGTGCATCTTCTCTGTTCACCTGCGCCCTCGCCCTGTCGCCGGCCCTCGCCGAGGACGTCGCCGCTGCGCCGGAGGCCGCCGCCGAGGCCGCCCCGGAGCCCGCGGCGGAGGCGCCCGCCGAGGCCCCGGCCGCTGAAGCTCCTGCCGGCCCCGCCACCGTGGAGGAGTTCGCCGCCGAGGCCGATCGCCTCTGGGGCGTCCGGGACGCCACCTTCGCCGGCAAGAACAACACCCTCCACACCGAGCTGCTCGAGAAGGCCCTGGAGAAGCACCCGGGCGAGTTCGAGCTGCTCTGGCGGATGGCCCGCATCTACTGGTGGCGGGCGGACGTCTCCCCCGACGAGAAGACCAAGAGCGCCTGGGGCAAGAAGGCCATGGAGAAGGGCGACGAGGCCCGGGCCCTGCAGCCCAAGCGGGTGGAGGGGCACTACTTCGCCGCCATCGGCACCGGCGCCTGGTCCCAGGGCATGGGGATCGCCAAGGCCCTCTGGAAGGGCCTCGAGGGCAAGTTCAACGAGCGCCTCGACACGGCCATCGGCATCGACTCCAGCTTCGACTGCGGCGGCCCGAACAACGCGAAGGGGCGCTACTTCGACGAGCTGCCCTGGCCCAAGCACGACTTCGACAAGTCGATCGAGTGGCTGAACAAGACCATCGCCATCTGCCCGAAGAACCCCCGCACCCACCTCTTCCTCGCGGACGCCTACCACAAGGAGGGCAAGGACGAGGAGGCGAAGAAGCACCTCGAGATCGCCCTGAAGTCCACCCGGGCCGGCTTCCCGCAGGATCCGGGCGCCGTGGGCATCGTGGTGAAGTGGGCGAAGGACCGGCAGAAGGACTGGAAGTGAGCGCGGGCCGGCCGGGGGAGAGCGCAGCGCAGGGAAGGGGAGGGATGGAGAACCTCCCTGCCATCTTCCTGCGCACCGTGGGGCGCCTGGGGGAGCGCACCGCCGCTCAGCACTTCGAGGGCGGCCACTGGCGGGAGAGCACCTGGAGCGAGCTCGAGGAGCGCGCCCGGGCGCGGGCCGCCGGCCTGCTGGCCCGGGGCATCCGGCCCGGAGACCGGGTCGCCCTCATGGCCCAGACCTCCCTCGACTGGATCGTCTGCGAGCTCGCCATCCACTTCACCGGCGCGGTCTGCGTCCCCATCTACGCGACCCTGCTGGCCGAGGACATCGCCTACCTGGTGAACGACTCCGGCTCGCGCCTGGCCTTCGTCCAGGGCCGCGAGCTCCTCACCCGCTTCGAGGAGAAGCGGCCCTCCATGCCGGACCTCGAGGGGGTGATCCTCATGGAGGGGGAGGGGGACGGAGAGTGGGTCTCGGACCTCCCCCAGCTGCGCCAGCAGGGGGAGCGGCACCTCGCGGACCACCCCGAGGGGCTCGAGGAGCGGCTGGCGGGCATCCAGGCCGACGACGTCGCCCACTTCATCTACACCAGCGGCACCACCGGCCCGCCCAAGGGGGTCGTCCTCACCCACGCCAACTGGGCCTTCGAGGCGAAGGCCACCGAGGCGGTGGGGCTGGTCGGCCCCGAGGATCAGAGCCTGGCCTTCCTTCCCCTGGCGCACTCCTACGCCCAGGTGCTCAAGACGGTGTGGTTCACCCTGGGGCACCCGACCTGCTTCGCCCGGGACCTCACCACCATCGTCGAGGACATGGCCCACGCCCGCCCGACGGTGATGGCCGGCGTGCCCCGGATCTTCGAGAAGGTCCACGCCAAGATCGTCGCCACCGGCATGGCCTCCCCGGGCCTCAAGGGGGTGCTCTTCGCCCAGGCGATGCGGCAGGTCGACGCCTACGCGGCGGCCCGCCGGTCGGGGCGCCGCTACGCCTCCCCGGGCTTCTTCCTGATGAAGCGCCTGGTCTTCACCAAGCTCGCGGCCCGGCTGAAGGAGCTCTTCGGCGGGCGCCTGCGCTTCTTCGTCTCGGGCGGCGCGCCCCTCTCACCGACCATCGCCTACTTCTTCGAGCTCTGCGGGGTGGAGATCCTCGAGGGTTACGGCCTGACCGAGACCTCGGCGGCCTCGACCGTCTGCCGGCCGGGCCGCAACAAGATCGGCACCGTCGGCATCCCGGTCCCGGGGGTCGAGGTGAAGATCGCCGAGGACGGCGAGGTGCTCATCCGCGGCCCGCACATCATGCGGGGCTACCACGGGAAGCCCGAGGCCACCGCCGAGGTGCTGGAGCCGGACGGCTGGTTCCACAGCGGCGACATCGGTCGGCTCGACGACGAGGGCTACCTGAAGATCACCGACCGCAAGAAGGACCTGATCGTCACCGCGGGCGGGAAGAACATCGCCCCGCAGAACATCGAGAACCGGCTCAAGGCCTATCCGCTCATCTCCCAGGCCGTGGTCCACGGTGATCGCCGGAAGTTCCTCACCGCCCTCGTCACCCTCGACGAGGAGGCGGCGGCCAAGGTCGCCGAGGAGGCCCGCTCGCCGGCCCGCGGCCTGGCCGAGCTCTCGGTGGACTCCGCGGTGAAGGCGGCGGTCGCCGCGGCGGTGGCCGACCTCAACGGGAGCCTGGCCTCCTACGAGACGATCAAGAAGCACGCGATCCTGCCCTACGAGCTCTCCCAGGAGGGAGGCGAGCTGACGCCCTCCCTGAAGGTGAAGCGGCGCGTCCTGGAGACGCGCCACGCGGAGCTGCTCGACGGCTTCTACGACGAGAAATACTGACGAAGGAGAGAAAGAAGATGAGCGAGAACGTCGCCTCGATCTTCCTGGCCACCTGCGCCCGCAAGGGGGACACGGTCGCCGCCCGCTTCAAGAAGGACGGCGCCTGGCGCACCTACAGCTGGAAGGAGCTGGAGGGCCGGGCCCGGGCCATCGCCGCCGGCCTGATCCTGGACGGGGTGCAGGCGGGGGACCGCGTGAACATCCTCGGGAGCACCAGCATCGACTGGGTGCTGGCCGAGCTGGGCGTCCACCTGGCCGGCGCCACCTCGGTGCCCATCTACCACTCCAACACCCCCGACGAGGTGCAGTACGTCGTGGAGAACTCGGGGGGCAGCTACGCCTTCGTCGACGGGCCGGAGCAGCTGGCCAAGTTCGAGGAGATCAAGGCCCGGATCCCGGCGGTGAAGCGGGTGGTGCGCTGGGACGCCGCCGGCGAGGGCGACTGGATCCGGGGCGTCGAGGACCTGATGAGCGCGGGGGAGGGTGACGAGGGGGCGAAGAAGACCCTCGAGGAACGGATCGAGGCCATCGATCCGGACCTGACCGCCGTCATCATCTACACCTCGGGGACCACCGGGCCGCCCAAGGGCGTGATCCTGCCGCACTCCGCCTGGGCCTACGAGGCCAAGGCCGTGGAGAAGCTGAACCTGGTGGAGGAGGACGACATCCAGATGTTCTGGCTGCCGCTCGCGCACTCCTTCGCCCAGGTGCTCAAGACGGCCTGGTACCACCTGGGCCACGAGATGGCCTTCGCCGAGAGCATCGAGCGGCTGGTGCCGAACCTGGCCGAGGCCCGCCCCACGGTGATGGCCTGCGTGCCGCGGATCTTCGAGAAGGTGTTCACGAAGGTGATCTCCGGCGGCCTGGAGTCCCCGGGGATCAAGGGGAAGCTCTTCGCCTGGGCGATGGGGCACTTCGACCGCTACGCCGACGCCAAGCGCAAGGGTCAGGAGTACGGCGGCGTGGGCTTCGCCCTGGCCAACAAGCTGGTCTTCTCCAAGGTGGCCGAGAAGCTCTCGGGCACCTTCGGCGGCCGGATGCGCTTCTTCCTCTCGGGTGGGGCGCCCCTCTCGCCGACCATCGCCTACTTCTTCGATATCGCCGGCATCATGATCCTCGAGGGCTACGGCCTCACCGAGACCTCGGCGGCCACCTGCGTGAACCTGCCCCACAAGATCAAGATCGGCACCGTGGGGCCGGCGATCCCGGGCTCCGAGCTGAAGATCGCCGCGGACGGCGAGATCATGATCCGCGGCCCGGGCGTGATGAAGGGCTACTACGGCAACGAGGAGGCGACGAAGGAGGCCTTCGACGCGGAGGGCTGGTTCCACAGCGGCGACATCGGTGAGCTCGACGCGGACGGCTACCTGAAGATCACCGACCGCAAGAAGGACATCATCGTCACCGCGGGCGGGAAGAACGTCGCCCCGCAGAACATCGAGAACCAGCTGAAGACCGCGCCCCTGGTCTCCCAGGTCGTGGTCCACGGGGACAAGCGCAAGTTCCTCTCGGCCCTCTTCACCCTCGACGAGGAGAACGCGAAGGCGCTGGCGGCGAAGGAGGGGCTCGGAGACCTCTCGATCCCCGAGCTCGCGAAGCACCCCCGCATCCGCGAGGAGATCCAGAAGCACGTCGACGCGGTGAACGCCGGCCTGGCCTCCTACGAGACCGTGAAGAAGTTCGCCATCCTCGAGGCCGACTTCACCCAGGAGTCCGGCGAGCTGACCGCCTCCCTGAAGGTGAAGCGCCGGGTGGTGGAGAAGGGCAACCAGGCCATCCTCGATGCCTTCTACGGGGAGTCCTACTAGGGGGCGCCCCCTAGACCCGGCCCGGATCTTTGTGCTGAAAGGGAAGTCTGGTAGCGTTTCGGGAAAGTTGCGTCGCGAAGTGGACGCACGTTCTCGAGCAGCGAGAGGGACATGAGCGACAAGAGTCGAGCGCCGCGGAAGGTAGCGATCGCAGACCACCTCTGGGATGCGTTCGAGCAGATGGCCGAGGAGATGGGCTCCGACCGGGAGGGCCTCATCAACCAGGCGATGTTCATGTTCGCCAGGCTGAACGGCTTCCTCTCGGCCGGGGGCGGTGAGGCCCCGGCGAGGGTCGCGGCCCCGGCGGCGGCCCCCGCGCCGGAGCGCGAGCGCCCCGAGCGCCCCGAGCCCCCCATCCTCGAGGAGGAGGAGGAGGACGACGACGGCCGGGAGGCCCGCCGGCGCGAGGTCGAAGAGCGGGTCCTGGAGACCGCCGCCAAGCTCGAGCGTGACATCAAGGGCAAGAACCGCCCCGAGCCGGAGCCCGAGCCCGAGCCCGAGCCGGAGCCGGAGCCGGAGCCGGAGCCGGAGCCCGACTCCGAGTTCGACGACCTCGAGGACGAGGAGGGCGAGTTCGAGGAGGAAGAGGACTTCATCGACGACGACGAGATCGACGACGACGAGATCGTCGACGAGCTCATGGGCGAGGTCAGCCGCAAGAACCTCTACCTGATGTCCGAGGACGGCGAGCTCGACAAGATCGTCAAGGAGCGCTTCCTCATCGGCCGCGGCAAGCACTGCGACTTCATCATCCAGTCCGGCAAGGTCAGCCGCGAGCACGCGGTCATCGTCCGGGAGGACGACGGCTTCTACATCGAGGACCTCGGCTCCTCGAACGGCACCTGGCACAACAAGAAGCGGATCAAGCGGCGCAAGATCGAGGACGGGGACGAGTACTACGTCTGCTCCGAGAAGGTGAAGATGGTCATCCGCTAGGTCGGGCGTCAGCCCGACCGATGACCTGACACCGCCAGGCGCCCTATAAGGGTAGCCATGGAAATGCTCGGGGAAGGCGCGCCCTTCACCACGCCACAGTGGGTGCTCGCCGGCGTCGCGACGCTGATCTGTCTGATCTCGATCTACACCGACCTCAAGGATCGCAAGATCCTGAACGTCGTGACCCTCCCCGCCATCGTGGTGGGGCTGGTGCTCCACCTGGTCTTCTGGGGCTGGTCCCAGAGCACCGGGATGGGCCTGAAGTGGAGCTTCATCGGCCTCGTCGCCGGTGCGCTGCCCTTCCTGATCTTCGTCTCCATCAACGCCCAGTCCTTCGGGATGGGGGATCTGAAGCTGGTGGCGGCCCTGGGGGCGCTCACGGGCTTCCCCTTCATCCTCGACATCTTCGTGCGCCTGGCCCTGGCCGGCGGGATCCTCGCCATCGCGGTGCTGCTCTGGCAGGGGAAGCTCGGCCGGACCTTGCTGGGGATGGTGCGGCGCGAGCGCGCCCCCGAGGGCGCGCAGGGCAATGAAGAGGGGGAAGAACCCTCGACGGAGGGCTATCCCTCGGGAGACAAAAAGGTCTACATTCCTTACGGCGTTGCGATCGCCGCGGGTGCCATCTGGGCCTTCGTGGCTGAATTCTCGAGATCTGGCATGGGGAATTGAGAGATGAGGCGGACGACGAACTTCTACCGGTGGGCGGTTTCCTCTCTTCTCGCCCTTGGGCTGACCCTGGGGCTTTCGACCGCCGCGATGGCAGAGGAAGGTGGGAACATCTCCATCGCCGTCGGCCAGCAGCGCGTCCTCACGGTGAAGGGAATCACCCGGATCTCCATCGGTGACGACAGCATCGCGGCCGTGAAGGCCATCGCCGCGACCAACCAGGTGCTGATCACCGGCGTGAAGAAGGGCCGGACGACCCTGATCGTGTGGCGCTCCAGCGGCCAGCGGGTCTCCTACCTCGTCAACGTCACCATGGTGCCGGCGAGCGAGGTCATCCGCGAGGTGCAGGCCCTGCTGGGCAGCATCGAGGGTGTGACCATCCGCACCGTCGGTGACCGGGTCTACCTGGACGGCTCGGCCTACACCACCGAGGACTTCCAGCGGATCAACGAGGTGACCGAGCTCTACCCCTCGGTGAAGAGCTTCGTGAAGGTCGCCCCCAACGCCAAGAAGCTGGTCGCCAACACCCTGAACCAGGAGCTGCAGCGCGCGGGCCTCAAGAACGTGCAGGCCAGCGTCGTGGGCACCACGATCTTCCTCGAGGGCTCGGTCGAGTCCCAGCAGGACCTCCAGAAGGCCGAGCTGATCACCAAGGCCGTGGGCGAGCGGGTCGAGAACCTGCTGGTCGTCGGTATCAAGCGGATGATCCTCACCGAGGTCCAGTTCGTCGAGATCCGGAAGAAGGGCACCGACAACATCGGCGTCGCCTGGCCGCTCGATATCAACGGCAGCGTGACCTACAACATCGACGTCGCCCAGCCCTTCCAGGCGGGCTCGTCGGTCGGCTGGGTCAACACCAACCCCGACTACAAGGCGACCTGGGGTGGCGGCCTCGAGGCCTCCTCGCCCTTCGCCTTCGGCCTGAACCTCTCCGACGGCTACGGCCGCCTCCTGGCCCAGCCCAAGCTGGTCTGCGCCTCCGGCGAGAAGGCCGAGTTCCTCGCCGGCGGCGAGGTGCCGATCCCGATGATCACCGCCAACGAGATGTCGGTGGAGTACAAGGAGTTCGGCGTGAAGCTGGAGATCCAGCCCACGGCCGACCGCCACGGCAACATCCAGACCCAGATCTACGCCGAGGTGAGCGAGGTCGACGACTCGGTCTCGGTGAAGGTCGGCGCGAACATCAACATCCCCGGCTTCCGCAACCGCCACGTGAAGACGAACGTCACGGTCCGCCACGGTGAGACCATCGTCCTCTCCGGCGTGTTCAACCACGACCAGCAGAAGAGCGTCGCGAAGTTCCCCCTCCTGGGGCACATCCCGATCCTCGGTGAGCTCTTCAAGTCCCGGAAGTTCCAGGAGACGAAGTCCGAGCTGGTCATCTTCGTCATCCCGCGCATCGTGAACCCGGACACCGAGCGCATCCGGAAGACCATCGCGGACATCAAGACGCGCTACAAGCAGGCGCGCCGCCAGGTGAACTTCTCGATCTTCGACTGATCCTCGAGCTCGAGGCGAACGCCTGACCGATGAGGGAGGGGGGTGACCGGCCGGTCGCCCCCCTTCTCGCGTCTGGGGCCCGAGGAAGAGGCGTGCAGCGTTCCGGCGACCCGGGGTATGCTCCCGTATTGCCTGCGGGATCCCTTGCCTCGGATCCGACCCCTCGTTGCCGGGCGCGGGCGGACTCTCTCACAGCTTCAAGGAGCAACAGGCATGGGTTTGACGCTCGTCATCCGGGAGAAGGGCGGCTCCGCCGAGCGGAAGACGTTCTCCAAGGACGCAGTGACCATCGGCCGGGTGGCCGGGAACGACATCGTCCTGGGCAAGGGCAACGTCTCCAAGCAGCACTCGAAGATCGTCCTGAAGGACGGGAAGTTCATCGTCCTGGACCTGAAGTCCACCAACGGGACCTACGTGAACGGCAAGCGGATCACCGCGCCGCAGGTGGTGCGAGGCTCCGACAAGATCTACGTCGGCGACTTCATCATCAACGTGGACGACGGGGCCGACGAGGAGGAGGGCACCGGTGATCTGCCGGCCCGCCGTCCCCGGGAGAGCGTGCCGGCGCCGGTCGCGAGAGGCGGCGGCGACCAGGAGGACGAAGCTCCCCGCAAGAAGCGACGGCGGAAGAGCACCCAGAACATGCCGGCCTCCCTCGCGGCGGCGGCCGAGCGCGAGGCGGCGAAGCGGGCGTTGATGGATCCGCGGATCGAGCGCCAGAACGCCCTCATCCGCGAGATCCACGACCGCCTGGTCGAGTACATGGACCTGCGGCGCCTCGACATGGACAAGATCGGCGACGAGCAGCTCTGGTCCAGGACCGAGCGCGGCGTCACCGACATCCTCGCCCAGATGGACGCCGACGGTGAGCTCCCCTCGGGCTTCGACATCGACGAGCTGAAGACGGATGTCCTCAACGAGGCCCTCGGCCTCGGGCCCCTCGAGGAGTTCCTGGCTGACGACGACATCTCCGAGATCATGGTCAACCACTCCACGCAGATCTACGTGGAGAGGGGCGGCAAGCTGACCCTCTCGCCGAAGACCTTCTCGTCGAACCAGGCGGTGCTCTCGGTCATCGAGCGGATCGTGGCCCCCATCGGCCGCCGCATCGACGAGTCGAGCCCCCTGGTCGACGCGCGCCTGAAGGACGGCAGCCGGGTGAACGCCATCATCCCGCCCCTGGCCCTGAAGGGGCCCTCGATCACCATCCGGAAGTTCAAGAAGGAGGCCCTCGGGATCGAGGACCTCATCGGCTACAAGACGATCTCTCCCCAGGGGGCCGAGTTCCTCCGGGCCTGCATCCAGTCGCGGAAGAACGTGATCATCTCCGGCGGCACGGGCTCGGGGAAGACCACCACCCTCAACATCATCTCGAACTTCATCCCCGAGGGTGAGCGCATCGTCACCGTCGAGGACGCGGCCGAGCTTCAGCTCCGGCAGGATCACTGGATCCAGCTCGAGACCCGGCCGGCCAACATCGAGGGCAAGGGCCGGATCTCGATCCGCGACCTGGTGAAGAACTGCCTCCGGATGCGCCCCGACCGGATCGTCGTCGGCGAGTGCCGTGGCGGCGAGGCCCTCGACATGCTGCAGGCGATGAACACCGGTCACGATGGCTCGCTGACCACGGCCCACGCCAACAGCCCCCGGGACGCCCTGGCGCGCCTCGAGACCATGGTGCTGATGAGCGGCATGGAGTTGCCGGTGCGCGCCATCCGCGAGCAGATCGCCTCCGCGGTGGACATCATCGTGCAGCAGACCCGCTTCTCGGACGGCTCTCGTAAGATCACCCACATCTCCGAGGTCGCGGGCATGGAGGTCGACATCGTCACCCTCCAGGACATCTTCATCTTCAAGCAGGAGGGCTTCGACGAGAACGGCAAGGTGAAGGGCCGCTTCCTGGCGACCGGCTTCATCCCGAAGTTCTACGACGAACTTCAGCGCCGGGGCATCCCGGTCAACATGGAAATCTTCCGGGAAGAGTAGGCGAGAGGCGAAAGCATGTACGTGCTGGTGGTTCGAGAGGCGGATGGCAACGAGACCGAGTACGACCTCGGGGGCGAGGTCATCCTCGGTCGCGACGAGAGCGCAGACATCCGGCTGGGCGACGGCAGCGTCTCCCGGCAGCACGCCCGGCTCTTCATGGAGGACGGGCTCTGCTACCTGGAGGATCTCGGCTCCTCCAACGGCACCTCGATCGCCGGGCGGCCGGTGGTGGGCGCCGTGGTCCTCGAGCCGGGCCAGGAGGCCCAGCTGGGCTCCTTCGTGATCTACATCGAGGATCCCGACGCCCCGTCGGGGGGTCACCAGGAGGACTTCCCCGCCACGGTGGCCGGCGCGCCGGCCCTCGACTCCCAGGGGACCTTCTCCGGGCCCCCGCCGGCGGCGCCCGAGGGGGCGCCCCAGCTCGAGGGCCTCGGCGGCGTGGCCTACGGCCAGACCTGGGATCTCTCCACCCGCAACTCCGTGGGGCGGGTCGAGGGCAACACCATCGTCCTGGCCGATCCCTCCATCTCGCGGCAGCACGCCGAGGTGGTGCTGCGGGGCGCCTCGATCGTCGTGCGCGATCTGGGCTCGTCGAACGGCACCTTCGTCAACGACCAGCCCATCTCGGGGCCCCAGGAGGTCTTCGAGGGCGACATCGTCCGCTTCGGTGACGTCGAGCTGCAGGTGAAGGCCGGCGAGATGGCGATGCCCCTGGCCGCGGCCGCCGACGGCGCGCCGCCGCCTCCGATCCGCCCCGGCGCGCGCCGGAGCGCGCGTAGGGGCTCGGGGGGAGGCTCGGGCGGAGGCGGCAAGAAGAAGCTGCTCCTGGTGGGCGCCACCGTGGTGGTCGCGATCATCGCCGTGGCGGCCGTCCTCAAGCCCAAGCCGCCGCCGCCCAAGCCGGCGGGGAACGACGCGGGAGCGGGCGGTGGCGCCGCCGTCCAGAAGAGCGTCGCCGAGGAGGGCTACCGCCTGATGCGGCAGTGCCGCGCCCAGGCCGAGGCCCAGGAGTGGGCGACCGCCGAGAAGCTCTGCCAGCAGGTGGTCGAGCTCGATCCGATCAACAAGGAGGCCCGGGACAAGCTGCGCCAGATCCAGCTCGACAAGAAGATGGCCCAGAAGTTCCGGGACGCGAAGTCCAAGAAGGACCTCGGCGACCTGCGCATCGCCCTGGAGATCTTCGTCGAGATCGACAAGCAGTCCTACTACTACGGGCAGGCCCAGTACGAGGTGTCCCTCCTGGTGAAGGACATCATCAAGAAGGCCGCCGGCGACTGCCTCGGCAACTACCGGGCGCGGCGCTACAAGGACGCCGTGGACAGCTGCCGCCTCCACGAGAACTTCGCCTGCCAGTGCCCCTCCGAGTACGACAGCACTCAGGTGAGGCGCTACCTGGTCGACTCCGAGCGGGCCACCAAGGTGCCCGTCGAGAAGCGTTGGAAGTGCCCGGTCGAGTACGCCCAGTGGGTGCCCTGCTCGGCGGCGCCGGTGGGGGACTGCGCCGAGGCGGCCACCAAGCGCTACACCGACGATCAGGTCAAGGAGGCCATGTCCGAGTACTGCCAGGGCTCGGCCCTCAAGGGGATGAAGATCCTCAAGAAGATCACCGACAAGTACTCCCACCCCAGCCGCGACCAGGCGGTGGACATCTCCACCAGCATGCAGGTCGTCGAGGGCAAGTGGAAGGAGGGCCAGGCGCTGATCCTCAAGGGCGATCCCGAGGAGGCCGAGCGGGTCTGGCAGGTGATGCTCACCGCCGACGGCAAGATCGTCCCCGACGGCGCCGACAGCTACTACCGGCGGGAGGCGCGCAAGGGGCTCCACCAGGCCTATCGCGACAAGGGCCAGATGGAGATGAACATGGAGCGCTACCCCGAGGCCTACGAGTGGGCCCAGAAGGGCATGCGCGTCGGCAAGGGCGATCCGAAGATCAAGGAGCTGCTCTACCGCCTCGAGCAGCAGGCGGCGGTGGACATCCGCCGGGCGGCCTCCTGCGGCGAGTTCGCCAAGATCCTCGCCTTCACCCAGTCGGATCCCCCGAGCGCCACCCACAAGCAGGCGCAGCAGGAGATGGAGCGGCGCGGCTGCCGCTAGAAGCTGTCAGCTATCAGCCATCAGCTATCAGCCTGGCCGTTGCCGTCTCGGCAGCCGGCGGACGACTCCACGGTCGATCGGTCGCAGAGCGTCGAGGCAGCACGGCAGAGCTGAACGCTGACAGCTGATAGCTCGCGCGGCAGAGTCCGCGCGATCAGCCGTCGGCGGAGGCGCTGCCGCCGCCGCCGGCGGTCTTCTCCTCCAGCTCCTTGCGCTTGCGCTCGAGGGTCGAGAGCAGGCCCTCGAAGCCCTTCTTCTTGATGAGCTGGTTGAACTGGCTGCGGTAGCTCTCCAGGAGGGAGAGGTCGTCGGTGATGACGTCGTAGACCAGCCACTTCCCCTCGCGGCGGTAGAGCTCGTAGTCGATCTTGATCGAGCCCTTGTTGGCGCGCAGCTCGGTGCGGACCTTCACCTCCCCCTGCTCGAGGGCGTCCTCGCCCAGATAGGCCACCGTGTAGTCGCCCCGCTCACTGACCCGGGCCAGGTAGGCGGCCTCGACCAGGGCCTGCATCGTGTCCTGGAAGCGGGTGCGCTCCTCCTCGCTGCGCTCCTCCCAGTGGCTGCCCAGGGCGCGCCGGGCGAGCTCCTTGAAGTCGATGAACCCGTTCACCGCCGCCCGCAGCTGGTCCTCGGCGGCCCCGTGGTCGGCGCCCTCGCCGGTCATCTTCTCGAGCGCGGCGTCGATGCGCTTCTGGCCTCCCTTGAGGGCCGCGGTGGCGGCGGTGCCCTTCTTGCCGGGGGCCTTCTTGGCGGTCTCGGCGAGGGCGGGCGCGGCCAGGAGGAGGGGGATCAGGGCGAGGAGGACGTGGAACGGCCGGATTGGTTGAACCATGGTCCCATAGACATAGCCCGAGCGGATTTATTCTCCTAGCACGGTTGCGCTGCGCCCCTCGGCCTTCAGGAGCTGGGCCTCGGCGATCCGGGCCCGGTAGAGGGCCTGGGAGTGCAGGCTGCGGGTCATCGCCCAGGCCAGGATCGGCTGGAGGAGGTCCTGCACCTCGCCGATCCCCAGCTCGAAGCTGCTCTGGGCCGCGATCACCCAGCGGCGGGCCGTGCGGGTGGCCTGCTCCAGCTGCATGGCCTCCTCCCGGGTGGAGCGCAGGTCTCGCCAGGCCTTCTCGGTCTCGAGCCGGACGGCCCGCTGCACCAGCTCGTTCTGGCGCTCGAGCTGCTTCAGCTCGGCCCGGGTGCGGTCCATCCGCGCCTTCTTCTGGGGAAAATCGAAGGTCTGGCGCAGCAGCAGGCCGGCGCCGGCGGTGACGTAGTTGTAGGGGTCGTAGACGAAGGGGTTGCGCTGGTCGGTGGCCGCGTTGGACCAGGACCACTCGCCGTAGCCGCCGACCAGGAGGTCGGGGAGGAACATCGCCCGGCGCACCTCCAGCTCGGCCTCCCGGGCCTGGCAGGCGGCGTCGAGGGCCATCAGCTCGGGGCGGTTCTCCAGGGCCCGGCCGGTGGAGACCTCCAGCTCGGGGAGCTCGCCGGGCAGCGAGAGGGCCTCGCGCTTCACGGTGGGGGAGTGGTCGCTCTCGTTGCCGGCCAGCAGGCCGATGGCCGCCAGGGACATGGCCTCGGCCTCCTCGGCCTTGCCGCGCTGGGCCAGGAGGTGCTGGAGGACCAGCTCGGCCGCCAGCTTGTCCTCGACGGTGGCCTGCTCCGAGTCGCGGTCCAGGAGCTCCTGCACCTCCTGGATGGCCTGGCGGGCGCGGGCGATGGCGTCGTCGAGGCCCTCGCCGAGCTGGCGGGCGGCCTGGTAGCTCCAGTAGGCGCGGGCGGCGTCGTAGGCGGCCTCATCGGCGGCGATCCGCACCTGGGCGGCGCCCACGTCCACCAGCTTGCGGGTGGCGGTCTCGAGGCCGGCGAGCTTGCCGAAGGTCCAGACGGGGAGGGCGGCGTCCATCCGCGCCCGGGCCAGCACGCCCATCCGGCCGAAGTTCCAGTCGCCCTCCACCGAGGCGTCGGTGATGTTCAGGGGGTCGCGGATCAGGTCGGCCCCGTCGGCGACCCGGGCCTCGGGCACCGGCCCGCCGAAGAGCATCGTGGTGGTGAAGGCCGGGAACCAGGCCCACGAGGCCTCCTGGTGCTGGGCCTCGAAGGCGTCGAGCTGGGCGCGGGCGGCGGCCACCCGCAGGTCGTCCTGCCGGGCCCGGGCCACCAGGGTGGGCAGGTCGAGGGGCTCGTCGCCCCCCACGGCGCCACTGCCCTTCACGTGGACCTTCAGGGCCAGCTCCTCCCCCTTCTTGCTGGCCTGCTCCGCCCCCTGGGTGAGGGGGATGACCCGGCCGGCGAGGATGGGCGGCGGCGAGCCCGCGGTGGGCGGCGTCCCGCCGGCCTGAGCGCGCGCGGGCGCCGGGAGCCCGGCCAGGGCGAGCACGAGCAGTGCCGTGTTTACAGCCCGGGAGATCGCCGCCATGTTGTCCTCCTGATGGCCAAGCGAAACACCGACACACCGGTGCTCTACCTGGTGGATGGTTCCTCTTACGTCTTCCGCGCGTACCACGCCATGCCCCATCTCTCCAACCGGAGGGGAGAGGCCACGGGGGCGGTCCTGGGCTTCTACAAGATGCTCACCAAGACCCTGCGGGAGTCGAACCCCACCCACGTCGGGGTCGCCTTCGACACCAAGGGGCCGACCTTCCGCCACGAGCGCTACGACCAGTACAAGGCCAACCGGGAGGCGATGCCCGAGGACCTGCGGGCGCAGATCCCCCGGATCCGGGAGGTGGTGGAGGCCCTGGAGCTGCCCATCCTCGAGCTGCCCGGCTGGGAGGCCGACGACGTCCTGGGCACCCTGGCGGTGCAGGCCCTGGAGGAGGGCGCCGAGGTGGTGCTGGTCTCGGGGGACAAGGACTTCCTCCAGCTCCTGCCCCGGGGGTTGAAGATCTGGGACGGGATGTTCGCCCGCTGGCTGGACGAGGAGACCTCCCTGAAGAAGCTCGGGGTGAAGCCCGAGCTGGCCATCGAGGCGATGGCCCTCATCGGGGACGCCTCGGACAACGTGCCCGGCGTGAAGGGCATCGGCCCCAAGACCGCCGGCAAGCTCCTGGAGGACTTCGGGAGCCTGGCGGGGATCTACGAGCACCTCGACGAGATCAAGTCCAAGAGCCAGCGCCAGAAGCTGGAGGAGGGGCGCGCGGAGGCCGAGCTCTCGCGGGAGCTGGTCACCATCGATCTCGCGGCGCCGGTGGAGCGCGGCTGGCGCAGCCTCGACTGGAGCCCCGGGCGGCCCACCGAGCACCTCCGGGAGCTCTTCACCGAGCTGGGCTTCAAGCGCGAGCTCGACGAGCTGGAGCGCGAGACCGCCTCCCTGCCGCGGGCGGGGGCCCCGGCCGGCGGCGCCCCGGCCGTCGATCGCTCGGCCTACGAGCTGATCCTCGAGGAGGCCCAGCTGAAGGCGCTGCTGCGCGAGCTGGAGGCGGCCGAGCGCTTCGCGGTGGACACCGAGACCACCTCCCCCGACCCGATGCGGGCCGAGCTGGTCGGCTTCTCCTTCTCGGTGCGGGAGGGCCACGGCTGCTACCTGCCGGTGGCCCACCGCTACGAGGGCGCGCCCGCCCAGCTCCCCCGGGAGCAGGTGCTCGAGGCGCTGCGCCCCCTCCTCGAGGATCCGGCGCGGCCCAAGGTGGCGCAGCACGCCAAGTACGACGCCCTGGTGCTGCGGCGCCACGGCGTCGAGCTGCGAGGGGTGGTGGGGGACCCGCTGCTCTTCGACTACCTCCTCGATCCCGGGCGGCCGGGGCACGGCCTCGACACCCTCGCCCGGGAGGAGCTCGGCCACGAGAACATCCCCTTCTCGGAGGTCGCGGGGAAGGGCAAGAGCCAGAAGACCTTCGACCAGGTCGAGCTCGAGAAGGCGCTGCCCTACGCCGCCGAGGACGCGGACGTCACCCTGCGGGTGGCCGCCCTCCTGGAGCCCCGGGTGCGGGAGGCCGGGCTCTGGGCCCTCTTCGAGACCCTCGAGCTGCCCCTCTCGTCCGTGCTGATGGACATGGAGGAGGCCGGCGTGAAGGTCGACGCCGCCCGCCTCGAGGCGCAGTCCGGGGAGCTGGAGGGCTCCCTCCTGCGAATCGAGCAGGAGATCTACGGCCACGCCGGGCACGAGTTCTCCATCCAGTCGCCCAAGCAGCTCGGGGTGATCCTCTTCGAGGAGCTCGGCCTGCCGGTGGTGAAGAAGACCAAGACCGGCCCCTCCACCGACCACTCGGTGCTGGAGAAGCTGGCCGACGAGCACCCGCTGCCCCGGGCGATCCTCGACTACCGCCAGCTGGCCAAGCTCAAGAGCACCTACCTCGACACCCTGCCCACCCTGGTCCACCCCGAGACCGGACGGATCCACACCAGCTTCTCCCAGACCACCGCCGCGACCGGGCGGCTGGCGAGCTCGGATCCCAACCTGCAGAACATCCCGATCCGCAGCGAGGAGGGCAGGAAGATCCGCGAGGCCTTCGTCGCCGAGGAGGGCATGGTGCTCGTCTCGGCGGACTACTCCCAGATCGAGCTGCGGGTGCTGGCCCACGTCGCCCAGGACGCCGGGCTGATCGACGCCTACCTCGCCGGCCAGGACATCCACGCCCGCACCGCCTCCGAGCTCCTCGGGGTGCCCCTCGACGCGGTCGACGCCGAGCACCGGCGCATCGCCAAGGCGATCAACTTCGGCGTGCTCTACGGCATGGGCGCTTTCCGGCTCTCGCGGGACCTGGGCATCCCCCACGCCGAGGCGGCCGCCTTCATCGAGCGCTACTTCGAGCGCTACCCCAACGTCCGCACCTGGATCGAGCGCACCCAGGCCGCGGCGCTGGCGGACGGCAAGGTCGAGACCCTCCTGGGCCGGCGGCGCCTCCTGCCCGATCTGAAGTCCCCCAACCGCGTCGCCCGGCAGGCCGCCGAGCGGATGGCGATCAACACGCCGATCCAGGGCAGCGCGGCGGACATCATCAAGCTGGCGATGATCTCGGTGCACGCGGGCCTGCCCGCCCGCTGGCCCGAGGCGAGGCTGATCCTCCAGGTCCACGACGAGCTGCTGGTCGAGGCGCCGGCGGGGGAGGCGGAGGCGGTGGGGGAGTACCTGGCGAAGACCATGAGCGGGGCCCTCGAGCTGAAGGTGCCCCTGGAGGTGGAGGTCGGAATCGGTGCGTCCTGGGCCGAAGCACACTAGAATGGGCGCATGAAGCAGGGGGAAGAGAGCGGGGGTGCCGGCACCGCTTCGCGCGCCGTGACCCTGCCCAAGGGGACCGACCTCGAGAGCGCGCCGCCGGAGCAGCTGCGGGAGACCATCGCCTGGCAGCAGCGGCGCTTCGACGCCGTCATCGAGATCGGGCGGGCCCTGGGCCGCACCCTCGACCTCGACACCGTGCTCCAGATCATCATGGAGCAGGTCACCCTGCTCATGGACGCCGATCGCTCGACCCTCTTCCTGCTGGACCGCAGGGCCGGCGAGCTGTGGTCGATGGTCGCCCAGGGGGTCGAGATCAAGGAGATCCGGATGGCCGCGGGGAAGGGCATCGCCGGCTGGGTCGCCCAGACCGGGGAGGTCGTGAACATCCCCGACGCCTACTCCGACGAGCGCTTCAACCGGGAGATCGACCAGGCCACCGGCTACAAGACCGAGTCGATCCTCACCGTGCCGGTCTTCGACAGCCGCCACGAGGTGATGGGGGCGGTCCAGTGCCTCAACAAGCGCGGCGGCCCCTTCACCGAGTACGACGAGGCCCTGGCGGCCTCCCTGGTGGCGCAGGCGGCGGTCTCCCTGGAGAACTCGCAGCTCTACCGGGACCTGATCCAGCGCAACCAGGCCCTGGTCGACGCCCGGTCGGCGCTCGAGCACAAGGTGCAGGAGGTCGACCTCCTCTACAACGTCGAGCGGAGCATCTCGGCCGCGGCGGACCTCGAGGAGACCCTCGACACCCTCCTGGAGCAGTGCTGTCAGGTCATCCGGGCCGAGGCGGCCTCGGTGATGCTGCTGGAGGAGGAGTCCGGCCAGCTCTTCTTCAAGGCGGCCTCGGGCCCCTCGGCCGAGGCCCTCCGCCGGGTGCGCATCGGCCTGGACCGCGGCATCGCCGGCATGGTGGCCCGCCTCGGGGTGGCGCGGATCGTCAACGACGTCAGCCAGGATCCGCACCACGACACCTCGATCGACCAGGAGGTCCACTTCGAGACCCACAGCCTGCTGGCCGCGCCGCTGCGCGCCCGGGGCAAGGTCATCGGGGCGATCGAGGTCCTCAACCGCCAGTCCGGCGGGGGCTTCACCGAGGGCGACCTGAAGCTCCTGGTGCTCATCGCCGGGCAGGCCTCCCGGGCCATCGCCATCCGCCAGGCCCGAGAGGCCGAGGAGAAGGCCGAGCGCCTCTCCCTCCTCGGGCAGATGGTCAGCGGCATCCTCCACGACCTGAAGACCCCGATGACGGTCATCTCCGGGCACGCCCAGCTCATGGCCCTCGAGGACGACGGCGCCAAGCGCGAGGCCCACTGCGAGTCTCTCCTGGCGCAGTTCGACAACATCAACGCCATGACCCGGGAGATCCTCGCCTTCGCCAAGGGCAAGCGCGAGATCCTCGTGCGGCGCGTCTTCCTCAACCGCTTCATCGACGAGACCCGCGAGCTGCTCCAGCCCGAGATCGAGCGCCACAAGATCATCCTCAAGGTGATCGACGGCTACCGGGGCGCCGCGCGCTTCGACGAGGGGAAGATGAAGCGGGTCGTCGCCAACCTGGCCCGGAACGCCTGCGAGGCGATGGAGCCCGGCGGCACCTTCACCTGGGAGATCAGCCGGCAGGACGATCACCTCGTCTTCCGCTTCGCGGACGACGGGCCGGGCATCCCCCCCGAGATGGAGGGGCGCCTCTTCCAGTCCTTCGCCTCCCACGGCAAGAGCTCGGGCACCGGCCTGGGCCTGGCGATCGTGAAGAAGATCGTGCAGGAACACGGCGGGGCCATCACCTACGAATCGAAGGAGGGGGAGGGGACGACCTTCACCGTCACCCTGCCTCTCGCCGGAGAAGACCAAGTATGAGCATCGAAGGCATGACCCGGGAGGAGTTCGCGAAGGCGTCCAAGCTCTTCGGCTTCCTCGACGACGCCGGGCGGCAGCGGATGATGGCGATCGCCCGGGAGGAGCAGTACGCGGCCGGCAGCGTCATCTGCCGGGAGCTGGAGGCCGGCGCGGTGTTCTGGGTGATCCAGGAGGGCGAGGTCCAGGTCTCGGTCGAGGACGTCCTCGACGAGAAGGAGGTCGCCACCCTCGGCCCGCGCCAGTTCTTCGGTGAGATCTCGGCGATCCTCGGGCAGCCCCGGACGGCGACGGTGGTCGCGAAGAGCGATCTGGTGCTCCTGGCCTTCGACCGCCAGCCGGTGCTCGAGATCCTCGACGACTATCCCAAGGTGAAGGAGATCCTCGGCAAGGTCGGGCTGATCCGCTCCGAGGACACCGTCGAGAAGCTGATGTCCGACGACTGATCACCTTCGCCTGCCTTGAAGCTCTCGGACTTCGACTACGAGCTCCCGGGCGAGCGCATCGCCCAGGCGCCGCTCGCCCGCCGCGACGACTCCCGGCTGATGGTGCTGCCGCGCCTGCCGGTCACGGACCCGCCCTCTCACCGGCGCTTCCGGGACCTGCCCGGCCTGCTGCGCGCCGGGGATCTGCTCGTCTTCAACGACACCCGGGTCTTCCCGGCGCGGCTGCAGGGGCGCAAGGCCACCTCGGGCGGCAAGGTCGAGGCCCTGCTCCTCGAGTCCCTCGGCGAGGGCCGCTGGCGGGCGCTCTGCGGCTCCTCCAAGCCCCTGCGCCCCGGGGGCGAGCTCCTCTTCGCGGAGGGGAGGGGCGAGCCGATCCGCGCCTGGATCGAGGAGGCCGAGGGGGAGGGGGTCCAGCGGCTGCGCTTCGAGCTGCCGGACGAGGCGCTCCTCGCGCGCCTCGAGGCCGGCGCCGGCGAGGTCCCGCTGCCCCCCTACATCCAGCGCGAGGAGGACGACGCTGCGGCGGGCGCCGACCGGGAGCGCTATCAGACGATCTTCGCCCGGGAGCGGGGCGCGGTGGCGGCGCCCACCGCCGGCCTCCACTTCACCGAGGAGACCTTCGCCGCCCTCGCGGCGGCCGGGACCGAGCGGACCTTCATCACCTTGCACGTGGGCCCCGGGACCTTCCTGCCGGTGCGGGGGGAGAGCGTGGCCGGACACAAGATGCACGAGGAGAGCTACGAGATCGGCGAGGCGGCGGCCGGGGCCATCGCCGCCTGCAAGGCCCGCGGGGGGCGGGTGATCAGCGTGGGCACCACCAGCCTGCGGGCGCTGGAGGCGGCCGCCAGCGCGGCCGGCGAGCTCGCCGTGGGGCCGGGCCGCACCGAGCTCTTCGTCACCCCCGGCTTCGGCTTCCGGGTGGTGGACGGCCTGCTGACCAACTTCCACCTCCCGCGCTCGACCCTGCTGATGCTCGTCGCGGCCCTGGCCGGCCGGGAGCGGCTCCTCGCCGCCTACCGCGAGGCCATCGACGAGGGCTACCGCTTCTACAGCTACGGCGACGCGATGCTGCTGGTCTGAGGCGGCGCCTGGTTTAGGATGCGCCGATGCTCACGCGCGCACCGGTCCTTCCGCCGCTCCTCCTCGCTGGCCTCCTCGCCGCTCTCGCCGCGGGTCCGGTGGCCTGCAAGACGACGCCCGACGCCCCCGCGGCTCCGCAGCGCCTGACCGTGGTCGGCATCTCGGACTTCCACGGGGCCCTCGAGCCCGTCCTGCTGCGGAGCGCCGGCGGCCGGGAGGTGCCGGTGGGGGGCGCCGCCCTGATGAGCGCCTACCTGGAGCGCATCCGGGAGCGGGCCCCCGGCCCGGTGCTCCTGCTGGACGCCGGCGACATGTACCAGGGCACCCTCGCCTCGGGGATGGCCGAGGGGGCGCCGGTCATCTCCCTCTACGATCACCTCGGGGTGGCCGCGGCGGCCCTGGGCAACCACGAGTTCGACTTCGGGCCGGTGGGCCCCGACGGCGTGGTGCGCGAGGAGGGGCAGGATCCCCGCGGCGCCCTGCGGGCCCGCATCGAGGAGGCGGGCTTCCCCTTCCTGGCGGCGAACCTGCGCGCGGAGGGCGGGGGCGACGAGGTCCCGGAGCCCTTCCAGGCCAGCCACCTGGTGGAGGTGGGGGAGTGGCAGGTCGGCATCGTTGGCCTGGCCTCGATCAACACGGCGAGCACCACCGTGGCCCGGAACCTGGTGGGGCTGACCTTCGTGGATCCGGTGCCGGTGGCCGTGGCCGAGGCCCGCCGCCTGCGGGCGGCCGGCGCCGACCTGGTGATCGTCCTCCTCCACGACGGCTCCTACTGCAGCCCGGCGCTGGGGGAGGGGCTCGAGGGCTGCGCCGAGGGGGAGCTCCTGCGCCTGCAGGCCGGCCTCCCGGAGGGGCTGGTGGATCTGATCCTGGGTGCCCACACCCACGGGCTGGTGGCCCGCCGGGTCGGCAACCGGGCGCTCCTCCAGGGCGCGGCGCGGGGGCAGTTCCTCTCCTGGGCCGAGCTGGCGCCGGGCCAGCCGCCGGTGGTGCACGCGCCGGTGCAGCTCTGCGGGGCCACCGTGCCCGGCGCGGAGGGCCCGACCTGCGAGAAGAAGGCCGTGCAGGCCAGCGAGGTCGAGCCCGAGGCCGCCACCTTCCTCGGCGCCCCGCTCTTGCCCGACCCCGAGGTGGCGGCGCTCGTCGCTCCGGCGCTGGAGCAGGCGAGGGTGCTGGAGGCCCGCCCCCTGGGCGTCTCCCTCGCCGCCCCCTTCACCCGCGCCTACGGCGAGGAGTCGGCGCTGGGGAACCTGGTCGCCGACGCCTTCCGGGCCGCGGTCGAGGGGGCGCAGATCGGGCTGACGAACGGCGGGGGCCTGCGGGCGGACCTGCCGGCGGGGGAGATGCGCTGGGGGCATGTCTTCCAGGCGCTGCCCTTCGACAACCACCTCGCCGTGCTGAAGCTCGAGGGGGCCCAGCTGCGCCGGCTGGTGCAGCACGGGATCGACAGCGGCCACGGCGCGCTCTCCTACTCGGGCCTCTCCCTCGAGGCCCGGGGCTGTGAGCTCCTCTCCATCCGGATCGGGGAGGCGCCGCTGGACGACGCGGCGACCTACACCCTCGTCACGAACGACTACCTGAGCGGCGGGGGCAGCGGCTTCGACACGCTGGCGATCCCGGGCGACCGGATCGAGGTCCTCTGGGAGCGTCCCCTCCTGCGCGAGATCGTCGCGGACCACCTCGGTGGGCTCCAGGGGCCGCTGGAGCCCGCGAGCTACTTCGACCCGGCCTCGCCGCGGCAGCGGCGCGACGGGGACTGCAAGCCCGCCCGGAAGGCGGGCTCGTGAGCGCCCCCCTCTACGAGCTGCTGGCGACGGATCCGAGCGGCGCCCGCCGGGGCCGCCTCCACCTGCGCCACGGCACGGTGGAGACTCCGGTCTTCATGCCGGTGGGCACCGCGGGCAGCGTGAAGGGCCTCGACCAGCACGAGCTCGAGACCCTGCTGGAGGTCGAGATCCTCCTGGGCAACACCTACCACCTCTACCTGCGGCCGGGGCACGAGCTGGTGGCCCGCCACGGCGGCCTGCACCGCTACATGTCCTGGCCCCGGAACATCCTCACCGACTCCGGCGGCTACCAGGTCTTCTCCCTCTCCAAGCGCCGGAAGATCCGGGAGGAGGGGGTCGAGTTCCGCTCCCACCTCGACGGCTCGCGCCACCTCATCTCGCCCGAGCGGAGCATGGAGATCCAGCTGGCCCTCGACAGCGACGTGATCATGGCCTTCGACGAGTGCCCGGCCACCGACGCCCCGCGGGCCGAGGTGGCCTCGGCCGTCGAGCGCACGACCCGCTGGCTGGATCGCTGCATCGAGGTCTGGCGGCCGGCCCGGGAGGCGGGGAAGGGCGAGCTCTTCGGGATCGTCCAGGGCGCCCTCGACGGAGAGCTCCGGGACGAGCACACCGCGATCCTCCTCGAGCGGGACCTCCCCGGCTACGCGGTGGGCGGCCTCGCCCTGGGCGAGGAGCCCGCGAGGATGCGGGAGATCGCCCACCGGGTGGCCTCCCGGCTGCCGGCGGACCGGCCCCGCTACCTGATGGGGGTGGGCTTCCCCGAGGACCTGCTGCGCTGCATCCCCCTGGGGCTGGACATGTTCGACTGCGTCCTGCCCACCCGCTGCGCTCGCAACGGGCTGCTCTTCACCTCCTACGGCCGGCTGCCCATCCGCAACGCCACCTGGAAGGACGACGAGCGCCCGATCGACCCCTCCTGCGCCTGTCCGGCCTGTCAGCGCTACAGCCGGGCCTACCTCCGGCACCTCTGCCGCTCGGGGGAGCTCACCGGGATGAAGCTCTCCACCCTGCACAACGTCTGGTTCTATCTCACGCTGATGCGGGAGGCGCGGCAGGCCATCGAGGAGGGCCGCTACGAGGCCTTCGCGGCCGAGAGGCTCGAGCGGCTGGGCCGGGGCCCGGCCGAAGCCTAAGTCCCCGGGATCGCGGGCTTTCGACCGGAAGCGGTGCTCTTGTGGCCCCCCCCACCCGGTGGTAGGGTGCGCGCCCTTTAGCGCCCCTTCGAGCGCACTCCTTCCTTCTCGCAGGTGAACCCCATGTTCTCGTCGATCCCCACTCTCCTGGCCCAGGCCGCGGATGGCGCGGGTGGCCCTCCGGGCTGCGGTGGCGTCAACATGATCCCGATCCTGCTCATGTTCGCGGTGGTGTATTTCCTGATCCTGCGGCCCCAGAGCAAGCAGGCCCGCGAGCACCAGAACCTCCTCGGCGCCCTCAAGAAGGGTGACGAGGTCGTGACGCAGGGCGGCATCGTCGGCAAGGTCTTCGCGGTTCAGGACCACCTGGTGACGCTCGAGATCGCCCGCGACACGCGCATTCGCATCCTCAAGACCAACATCAGCTCGCTGTACACCTCGCCCGCCGCGGAAGCGGACGGCGAGTAACGAGAGCCGGAGAGACCGATGGATCGTGGCTGGATCACCAAGCTGGGAATCGTCATCGCACTGACCGTGGCAGCGGTCTGGATGCTCTTCCCCACCTACGTCTACTTCTCCCTGCCTGCGGAGGAGCGCAACGACGCGACGACCTACGAGAAGGCCGTGCCGAGCTGGATGCGAACCCAGCACCTGACCCTCGGCCTCGATCTCCAGGGCGGCATCCACCTGGTGATGGGCGTCGAGGTCGAGAAGGCCGTGATGGACCGGGTCCAGCGGCGGGTGGACGAGATCACGTCCTACGCCAAGGACAAGGAGATCGCCCACGGCAAGATCAAGGCCGACGTGAAGGAGCCGCTGCTGCGGGTCGAGCTCACGGCCGACCAGCGGGAGCAGTTCGAGAGCGAGATGCTCGGCTACTTCCAGGACATGACCCTGGTCACCTCCTTGGAGTCCGGGCTCGAGCTGGCCTTCACCGCCGACACCGTCGAGCGCATTCGCACGTCCGCGGTGGATCAGGCCGTGAAGACCATCCGCAACCGCGTCGATCAGTGGGGCGTCACCGAGCCGCAGATCATCCGCCGCGGTGAGGACCAGATCCTCATCCAGCTGCCGGGCGAGAAGGACCCCGAGCGGGCCAAGGGCCTCCTGGGCAAGACCGCCCAGCTCGAGTTCCGCATCACCCAGGATCACCAGACCGGCTTCCTGGTCGAGAACCAGGCTCTCCTGCCGGAGGGCGTGACCCTCAAGACGGACCGCGGCCGCGGCCCCGAGGGTGAGGTCGCCACCCACTACCTCGAGGCCAGCGACCGCCGGCCCCTCGACCAGGCCAAGGAGGCGCTGCTGCCCCACACCCCCGAGGGCACGACCCTGGCCTTCCAGAAGATCCCGGCCCCGGACGGGACCGCGACCTACCGCACCTACCTGCTGACCGCCGCGCCCGGCATCACCGGCGACTACCTCGTCGACGCCCGGGTGGCGACCGACTCCCAGCAGAACGGCCGCCCCTACGTCGCCTTCGAGTTCGACCAGGAGGGCGCCCGGATCTTCGGCGAGCTCACCGAGGCGAACGTGAACCGCTTCATGGCGGTGGTCCTCGACAACATGGTCGAGTCGGCCCCCGTCATCCAGAGCAAGATCACCAACCGCGGCCAGATCACCCTGGGCAGCTACAAGTCGAACCAGGACCTCTTCATCGAGGCGAACGACCTGGCCCTGGTGCTCAAGGCCGGCGCGCTCCCCGCGCCGGTGCGCATCCTCGAGGAGCGGACCGTCGGCGCCACCCTCGGCCCCGACCTGATCCGCCGCGGCCTCTTCGCGCTGATGATGGGCGGCATCCTCGTGCTGCTCTTCATGCCCCTCTACTACAAGGCCTCGGGCCTGGTCGCGAACCTCACCCTGGTCCTGAACGTGCTCTTCCTGCTGGCGATGCTAAGCGCCATCGGCGCGACGCTCACCCTGCCGGGCATCGCGGGCATCGTCCTCACCGTCGGCATGGCGGTGGATGCGAACGTGATCATCTTCGAGCGCATCCGGGAGGAGATCGAGGCCGGCAAGACGGCCTGGGCCTCCATCCAGGCCGGGTACGAGCAGGCCTTCTCCGCGATCCTCGACGGCAACGTCACCACCGGCATCGCGGCCCTGGTGCTCCTGCAGTACGGCTCCGGCCCCATCAAGGGCTTCGCCGTGACCCTCTTCGCGGGCATCCTCTCGACCCTCTTCACGGCCTACTACGCCAGCCGAGTGTTCCAGGAAGGCCTCAACCGCAACTCGAAGACGGTGAGCGTCTAGGGAGCCACGATCATGCAGCTCATCGGAAAGACCAACTTCGACTTCGTCGGCAAGCGCCGGACCGCGCTGATCTTCAGCCTGGTGGCCGTGCTCGGCACCACGCTGCTGCTCACCACCCGGGGCCTGAACCTCGGCGTGGACTTCGCCGGCGGCACCGAGATCCAGCTCAAGTTCTCCAAGGACGTGGACGCGAACACCCTGCGCAACACCATGAAGGAGATCGGCTTCGACAAGGCGTCGGTGCAGGTCTTCGGCGAGGAGGGGACCAGCGAGTACCTCGTGCGGGTGGAGCGGATGAGCCTGCTCACCCCCGAGGAGCACGGTCAGATCGTCTCCGAGCTCAAGGGCAAGCACGGCGAGCAGGTGACCGTCGGCGACTATGATCCCAACAAGGGTGACGCCGTCGAGGTCATCTCGACCGAGGAGATCCAGCGGGAGACCTTCGACACCATCGTGAAGGACGCCGGGCTGGCCCTCGACGAGGTGCGGGCCCTGCGCCGGGGCACCGGCTGGCAGTACACCCTCATCCTCGAGGGCGTCTCCAAGCGCCTGACCGAGCAGCTCGAGGCCCAGGTGGGCGAGGGCACCGTCGATCTGCGCCGGGTGGAGTACGTCGGCCCGCAGGTCGGCAAGGAGCTGCGGCGCCGCGGCTTCCTCTCGCTCTTCTACGCCTGCATCTTCATCCTCATCTACCTGGCGATCCGCTTCGACTTCTCCTTCGCCCCGGGCGCGGTCGTGGCCCTGGCCCACGACGCCTTCCTGGCGGTGGGCCTCTACGCCGTCACCGGGCTGGAGTTCAACCTGACCTCGATCGCGGCCATCCTGACGATCATCGGCTACTCGGTGAACGACACCGTGGTCATCTACGACCGGGTCCGGGAGAACCGGCAGCGCTTCTCCGGCCGGGGTCTCTCCGACCTGATCAACCAGTCGATCAACGAGACCCTCTCCCGGACGCTGATCACCTCCGGGACGACCGTCCTCGCCCTCATCGGCCTGCTGGTCTACGCGCAGGGGACGATCCGGGACTTCGCCATCGCGATGACCTTCGGCATCCTCGTCGGCACCTACTCGACGGTCTTCATCGCCTCGCCGATGGTCCTGGCCCTCGAGGGGCTGATCAACAAGAAGCTCGCCAAGTCCTCGACCGCCCGGGCCTGAAGCCCCGGGCGCCTCCCGCCTCCCGACTCCCGGCCCCCGGTCAGTCGCGGAGGCGGTGGAGATCGGAGAGGGTCCACTCGGTGGTGAAGAAGGTCTCCGCCTCCGGCGGGATCGGCTTCTTGCTGCGGAGGATGGCCTTCACCCAGGCCTCGGTGCGCTCCTCGCGGGGGGCGCCGGCCGAGAGCTGCAGCGGCGCCTCGATGATCTTCTCGTTGTGAGCCTGGCAGAGGCCGAGCACCCGCTCGGAGATCTGCCGGCTCATCTGGTCGAGGATGGTCTGCTCCAGCTCCTCGTCGGTCTTGGGGAAGACGAGGGGGTCGGCCTCGATCTGGGCCCGGGGCAGCGCCCGGTGGGTGCTGTCCTCGGTGGAGGCCTCGGCGCGCAGGATGGTGCTCGGGATGGCGAGCTCGCCGGTCTCCAGGTCCTTGGCCGCGATGCGCACCTCGAGCTCGGCGCGACGGGTGACGTCGGCGATCTCCAGCTCGACCTCCTTCTCGATCGCCTGGTCGATCATCTTCGGGGTGTCTGCCAGGCGGCGCCGCGCCAGGCCGAGCTCCTTGGCGGCCGCCTCGGCTGCCTGCCGGGCACCGGAGGCGGTCTGCCGGGCGTCGGAGAGGGCCTGCCGCAGCTGCTCGGTGTCGGACTCGGGCGGGGCCTCGGCGAAGCCGATCTCCCGCTCGCTCACCTTCCCCAGCGCCGCCTTGTACTCGGCGACCGCCGCCTCGAGCTTGGCCTGACCCAGCGTCACCGCCTCGGCCGCCTCGGCCTTGGCCGGGTTCGGGACCCGGCGGCTGCCGGCGACGTAGCGCTTCTGCTCCGTGCGGGTCTTGCGCTGGGAGAGCACCGCGTAGTTCTCCACGGCGAGGCGCAGGCTCGCCCCGGGGCCCTCGAGGGCGACCCGCACCAGCTCGAGCCCCTCACAGGTGGCGTTGTCCTCCAGCGCGCCGAGGGTGCGCACCAGCTCCACGGCCACCCGGCGCCGGGCGGCGCCGCCTGCGCTGACCTGGAGCTCGGTGGCGTAGCCGTTGGCCTCGCGCGCGGCGAGGCGGGCATCGAAGATGCGGGCGACGACGTCGTTCTCCCCCGGCGCGACCTCCTCCAGCCGGAGGAGCGAGACGAGGGCGTTCCCCGGGCGCCCCTCGCGCAGGTGGCGCTGGGCCTCCCGGGAGAGCTCGTCGCTGTAGGCGTGCCGGGCCGCGGAGAGCACGCTGACGGCCTCGGGGTCGTCGGGCGTGAGATCGGCCGCGCGGTCGGCGGCGTGGAAGGCCCGATCCAGCTCGCCGGCCCCGGTGGCCACGATCACCTGATCGAGGTGGGCGCGGGCCAGCCGGGGGCGGAGCGGCGCGAGCGCCGGGGAGCCGGCGTCCAGGGCCTCGGCCTCGAGGAAGAGCCCGTCGGCCCGGGCCAGCTCTCCGAGGTTGAGCGCCGGCTCGACCTCCCGGGCCAGCTCGGCGGCCAGCTGGCGCTCGGCCTCGGCCAGCCGGCTCTGCGCCGCGGCGTCGCGGGGATCCTTCTCGAGGGCCGCCGCGTAGGCCGCGCTGGCCTGGCGCCAGAGACCCTTGGCCGCGAGATCGTCGCCCCGGCGCAGCTCCGCCGAGCCGAAGGGGCACGCCGTCAGAGAGAGCCCCAGGAGCAGGCAAGACAGGAGCGAGCTCCCCCGGTTCGTGATCGCAAGCCGCATCGCGCGGCGAGGGTACCCGATGACCGGATCCTCAGTCACCGGTGCGGGCTGCCGAAGAGGACTCTCCGGCGCCCGGCGCCTCCCGGGTGCCGACGTGCGGCGCCAGGGTCGCGATCAGCGCCGTCAGGGCCAGGGGGTCGCCCAGCTCGAGGAGCGCCTCGCGCCCGGGCCCCCGCACCAGCGCGCCGCGCTGCACGAGCATGTCGATGGCGCCCTCGACCAGCGGGCGGTTGAGCGCCTCCGGGGCGTCGATCTCGCCGATCAGGGTGCGGGCCCGCCCCTCCTCGAGGATGGCCTGCCGCAGCTCGGCCCGGGGGAGGGGAGCCTCCGAGAGGAGGCGGGAGGCCGTGGTCAGCGTGATCCAGTAGCCCTCCACCAGCGCGAGGGTCATGGCGCGCAGGAGGAGGAGCACCGGCCAGCCCTCGGGCGTCGGCTCGAGGAAGACGGCGTCGGCGGTGGCGCCCACGGCGAGGCGGGCGCGGCCGTCCTGGACCAGCTCCTCGAAGGCGGCGTCCAGGGCGCCCTCGGCGCCGCTGGCGGGATCGAAAACGAACTCGGGGGCCAGGGTCTCGGCCAGCGCCAGGGCGGCGCCCCGCACCGGATCCTCGCCGCCCCCGGCGAGGCCTTCCCGCAGGCGGCGGGCGTCCACCAGCGCCGTGGCCGCCAGGGCCCGGCCGGCCAGGAAGGGGATCAGCGCGTTCTTGTAGTAGTCGAGGCCGAGGCGGCCCTCGGGGTGGAGCTCGACGATCGTCCGGTCGCCCAGCTGGTGGGTGCGCACCAGGCCCTCGTCCTGGAGGGTGGCGACGGTCTCGCGGACGGTCGGCTCCTCGAGGCGGCCCTCGTCGTCGTAGCGCACGGCGTCGCTCACCCGCGCGTCTCCCTCCTTCGCCACGAAGTCCACCAGGAGGGTCGCCCGCTCGACGATGGTCGAGAGGTCCAGCCCGCGCCGCCGCTCGCCGAGGAGCGCGGCCGCGATGGGGGCGGTGGGCGTGACGGTCGTGAGGGCGCCGATGCGGTGGTTCAGCGTGTTGGCGAGCTCCACGACCAGATCCCGGCGGGTGTCCTCGTCGACCGCCTCGCGGTCGATCCCCCGCTCGCGGAGGAAGGCGCCCAGCTCGATGGGCTCCCCGACCTGGATGTAGATCCGGCCCCAGCGCTTGCGCAGCACCTTGCGGGCGCCCAGCAGCCCGGAGACGTCCTCGCTCTGCTTCTCCTCCCCCCGCAGCTCCTTCCCGTAGGCCCGGGCCTCGATGACCCGGGTGTAGCCGATGGAGATCGGGATGAAGCTCAGGGTGGAGCGGCTGCCCTCGAGGAAGGCCTCGACCTCGTAGGTCGCCAGCCCCATGCGGGCGGGGAGGGGCTTTCCGCTCCGCGAGCGGGTGCCCTCGATGAAGAACTCCACCGGGTGGCCGTCGTGGAGCAGGCGGCGGATGTAGGCCCGGAAGGTCGCGGCGTAGACCGGGTTGCCCCGGAAGGTGCGGCGCAGGAAGAAGGCGCCGGCCCGCCGGAGGATGGGGCCGATGGGGAAGAAGGAGAGGTTCTTGCCCGCCGCGATGTGGGGCGCGGTGAGGCCCCGCATGTGCATCGCCCAGGACATGACGAGGTAGTCGATGTGCGAGCGGTGGCTGGGGCAGAGCACGATCGGCCCGCGCCGGCCGGCGTCGGTCATCCGCTGGAGGCCCTCCTCGTCCACCCAGATGCCGTCGTAGATCCGGTTGAAGACGATCCGGAAGAAGGAGGCCATGGCGGCCACCACGAAGGGCGTGTAGCGGGCCGCGATCTCCTTGAGGTAGCGGTCGGCCCGCCGCTCGATCTCCGAGAGGGGCTTGCCCTCCTCGCGGGCGGCCTCGGCGAGGGAGGCGCGGAGCTGGTGATCCCGGAGGATCTCCATCCGCAGCCGGCGAGGGGCCTTGCGGACCGGGCCGGTGACCGAGCGCTCGGCCCGGGCGAGGTGCTGCACCAGCGAGCCCCGCACCATCCGGGCGAGCTTGTCGGCGGGGACCTCGGTGGAGCGGGCGAGGAGGGCGGCGAGGTCGACCGCCTCACCCAGCTGGAGCCGGGCCCGCTTGCGGTAGCGCAGGAAGGTGAGGAAGGCGCGGATCGCGCCGGGCATCTCCCGGGGCCCGAAGAGGGCGTCGAGGATCGGCGTGCGGCCGAGCTGGGTGCCCGGATCGAAGCCGAGGAGGAGGGTCACCGGGACCAGGAAGATGGGCCGCTCCTGCTCGGCCTGGAGCTCGAGGAGGGCGGAGACCTCCCGCACGTCGAGGGCCGGCTGCTTGAGGCGCAGGCCCGCGGAGCGCTTCCAGAGGAAGCAGAGCGCGCTCTCCCCCCGGCAGACCACGTCCAGGAGGGGGGAGGGGGTGGGCTGCCCCACCTTCGAGGCGGCGGGAGACTTGCCCAGGCTCCCGGCGAGCCGGCCCCGCCAGCCGTCGACGTGCATGGCCAGGGGGAGGCCGAAGCGCAGGGCCATCCAGTTGAGGAGGAGGCCGAAGATCCAGCCCCGGGTGCGGCCCACGTAGACGATGGTCCCCCGGCTGGCGAGCTCCCGCAGGTCCTTCACCGCCACCTCGGGGAAGCGGACGTTGGCGAAGAGCCAGGACCAGAGGCCCCGGAAGCCTCTCCAGAAGCGGCTGCGCATCGGCACGGCCCGGTGGGGGCGGGGGCTCTTGACGGGGAGGTTGCTCACGGTGCTTCGGGTCGATGACGGGAGGGGGCCGGGAGGTGCGGGCCGGGAGGTGCGGCCGGGAGGTGCCAGCCGAATGTCAGGATCGTGTCAGGGGCGGGGCCGGACCCTAGGTGGGGCGGTGAGAGGTGTCAAGGCGCAACCCCTTGGAATCCCGGGGGAATACGGGGGAGGGTGCTTGACACCCGGAGACCTCGATGGCAATCGTGCGGCTCGACATCGACCGGCCCGCTCCTTCGAGCGAGCAGGTCCTATCCGGCCAGGAGAACGACGTGCCGCGCTTCATCCACGACCACAAGCGAAGCCACACCTGTGGCGAACTCCGGGGCACCCACGCGGGCGAGGAGGTCGTCCTCTTCGGCTGGGTCCACAACCGCCGCGATCACGGCGGCTGCGTCTTCGTCGATCTGCGCGACCGGCGCGGCCTGACCCAGGTGGTCTTCGACCCCTCCGAGGCGAAGGAGGCCTTCGAGACCGCGGGCGACCTGCGCTCCGAGTGGGTGATCGGCATCCGCGGCAAGGTGCGCTCGCGGGGCGACCAGGTGAACCCCCGCATGGCCACCGGCGAGATCGAGGTCATCGCCACCGAGATCGAGGTCTTCAGCAAGTCGGACACGCCGCCCTTCCAGATCGAGGACGACATCAGCACCGGTGAGGACATCCGCCTTCGCCACCGCTACCTCGACCTGCGCCGCCCGGCGCTCCAGGACGTGCTGATCCGCCGCAGCAAGATGATGGCCGCGACCCGCGAGTTCCTGAACGGGCAGGGCTTCCTCGAGCTCGAGACGCCGGTCCTCACCAAGAGCACGCCGGAGGGCGCCCGCGACTACCTCGTGCCCTCGCGGGTGAACCCCGGCCGCTGGTTCGCGCTGCCGCAGTCGCCGCAGCTCTTCAAGCAGCTCTTCATGGTCAGCGGCTTCGATCGCTACTTCCAGATCGTGAAGTGCTTCCGCGACGAGGATCTGCGCGCCGACCGCCAGCCCGAGTTCACCCAGATCGACATGGAGCTCTCCTTCGTCTGCGAGGAGGACATCTACGCGACGATCGAGGGGATGATGACGGCCATCCTCGAGCGCGACGGGCACGAGGCCCCGCCGACCCCCTACCGCCGGATGCCCTACGACGAGGCGATGCGCCGCTACGGCTCGGACAAGCCGGACCTGCGCTTCGGCCTCGAGCTGAACGACGTGTCGGAGATCGTCGCCGCCTCCGGGTTCAAGGTCTTCCAGGAGACGGTCGAGAAGGGCGGGATGGTCTCGGCCATCAACGTCAAGCAGCAGACGATGACCCGCAAGGAGCTCGACACCCTGCCGGATCAGGTGAAGGACCACGGCGCCAAGGGCGTGGCCTGGATCAAGGTCAACCCCGACGGCTGGCAGGGCCCGATCGTGAAGTTCCTCGGCGAGGAGGTGCAGCAGAAGCTCGGCGAGGCCCTCGGGGCCGAGGCGGGCGACATCCTCCTCTTCGTGGCGGACGAGAAGCGGGTGGTCCTCGACTCCCTCGGCGCGCTGCGCCTCTTCCTGGGCAAGAAGCTCGGCCTCATCGACGAGAAGGCGCTCTCCTTCGTCTGGGTCACCGACTTCCCCCTCTTCGAGCGCGACGAGGAGGAGGGCCGCTGGGTGGCGCTCCACCACCCCTTCACCTCTCCCAAGCTGGAGAGCGACGAGCAACGGAAGATCTTCACCGGCGAGCTCGAGGGCGACATCGGCGCCCTCAAGGCGCGGGCCTACGACCTGGCGCTCAACGGCAACGAGATCGGCGGCGGCTCCATCCGGATCCACGACCGCGAGGTCCAGGCGCGGGTCTTCTCCCTCCTCGGCCTCTCCGAGGAGCAGCAGCGGGTGAAGTTCGGCTTCCTGCTGGACGCCTTCCGCTACGGCCCGCCTCCCCACGGCGGGATCGCCATGGGCCTGGACCGGATCGTCATGCTGCTCACCGGGGCCAGCTCGATCCGCGATACGATCCCCTTCCCCAAGACCCAGCGGGCCCTCTGCCTGATGACCGAGGCTCCGGGGGAGGTCGACGCCAAGCAGCTCGCCGAGCTGAAGGTGAAGAACACCGCCTGAAGAACATCCTTCGAATCGGGGGAGTCGTGCCGTGAGCAGGGAGTCCCTGGACAAGCGCCTCGAGGCCATCGTCGGTCCTCGTTGGGTGAGCGCCCGGCCGGAGCACCTGCGCGCCTACGGCCGCGACGCCTGGCCCCGCACCTACCTGCTCGCCCGGGAGGGCGTGGCCTTGAAGACCCCCGAGCTGGTGGTCTGGCCGGGCCGGCTGGAGGAGCTGGTGCGGCTGGTGAAGCTCTGCGCCGAGGTGGGGGTGCCGATGATCCCCTACGGCGCCGGCAGCGGGGTCTGCGGCGGCGTCCACGCCCTCCACGGCGGCGTCACGGTCTCCCTGGAGCGCTTCGACACGATCGGCCCGATCGAGCCCCTGGATCGCCTGGTCCGGGTGGGGGCCGGGGTCATCGGGCAGCACCTCGAGGACGCCCTCGGGCGGCAGGGCTACACCGCCGGGCACTTCCCCTCCTCGATCCAGTGCTCGAGCGTGGGCGGCTGGGTCGCCGGCCGGGGCGCCGGCCAGTGCTCCTCCCGCTACGGCAAGATCGAGGACATCGTCGCCGGGATGACCCTGGTGGACGGCCGGGGAGAGGTCCACCACTTCGCGCCGCGCCCCCGGCTGGGGCTGGGCCCCGATCCCCTCCACCTGATCGTGGGCAGCGAGGGCGTGCTGGGCTTCATCCCGGAGCTCACCCTGCGGGTGCGCCGGAGGGCGCGCCACCGCCGGATGCGCGGGCTCCTCATGCCCACGGTGGGCGCCGGGTTGCGGGCCATCCAGCGGATCTTCGCCGCCGGGCATCGCCCCTTCGTCGCGCGCCTCTACGATCCCCTCGACACCACGGTGAACAAGGGCAAGGGGACCGGCACCGCTGAGCGGCGCCTGCCCGCCTTCCTGGGCCGCGGCCTCTCCTGGCTCAAGGGACAGGAGCCCATCGAGGCCCTGCTGCGCCAGGCCATGAAGGGCGGCCTCCACCGGCCGGCGCTCCTGAACCGGGCGGTGGACGCCCTCGGCAAGCAGGCGCTCCTGATCCTCGGCAGCGAGGGCGCCGACCCCTCGCTGGTCGAGCACGAGCTGGCCGAGTGCCTGGTGCTCGCCGCCGAGGCGGGGGGCGACGACCTGGGCCCCGCGCCGGGGGAGCACTGGCTCGAGCACCGCCACGCCGTGAGCTACAAGCTCTCTCCGATGCTCTCCCTGGGGGCCTTCGTGGACACCATGGAGGTGGCGACCACCTGGGAGCGGCTCCTCCCCCTCTACGAGCGGGTGCGGCGGGCGGTCGCCGACGAGGCCTTCGTCATGGCCCACTTCAGCCACGCCTACGAGGACGGCGCGTCGATCTACTTCACCTTCGCCGGCTGGGCGCCGGAGCTGGCCTCCCGCGAGGCGGCCTACGATCGGACCTGGCAGAAGGCCCTCTCCGCGGTGCGCGAGGGTGGGGGGACGCTCTCCCACCACCACGGGGTCGGGATGAGCAAGCAGGCCTTCCTGCGCGACGAGCTGGGCGAGGGCGGGATGAAGCTCCTGCGGGGGCTGAAGGACGCCCTCGATCCCGCCGGGCTGGCGAACCCCGGCAAGCTGGGCCTCGGCGAGGGACCGAGCCTGCCCGGCGGCGCCGCGGCCCTGCGGGCGGAGGTGCGCTCATGAACCTGCGCCTGCGACTGGAGGCCGTCTGCGGCTCCCGCCGGGTGCGGGGCGAGCAGCCCCTCATCGTGCGGCCGGCGGACGAGGCGGCCCTGCGGGGCGCGCTGGCGGCCGCCGCCGAGGCCGGGGTCCCGACCAAGCTGGAGGGCCTGCGGGCGCACAGCGAGACCGAGGCCGCGGTCACCTTCGAGCTCTCCGGCTTCGACGAGCTCGAGCTGGACCGCGAGAATCACCTGGCGCGCGTGGGCGCCGGGCTGCCGGTGAGCGTGATCGAGCAGCGCCTGGAGGCCGAGGGCTTCTCCCTTCGCTGGGGACACCTGCCGCCGATCCCGGTGGGCGTCTGGCTGGCGGCCCACGCCGGCGCGATCCACTCCCCCCGGGGGCTGCCCGGGCACGGCCCGGTGGCCGGGGTGGAGGCGGTCCTCTGGGACGGGACGCCGCTGCGTAGCTGCCTGGCGCCGCGCAGCGCCACCGGGCCCGAGCTCTCCGCCTTCTTCCTCGGCGCGCGGGCGCGCTTCGGGCTGCTGACCCGGCTCCACCTGCGGGTCCACCCCGCGCCGGCCGAGCGGGAGCGGCTGGCCTGGACCTTCCCGGGGCACGCCGCGGCCCTGCGGGCCTGCGTGGACCTGCTCGAGGCCGACCTCTGGCCCGAGGCGATGACGCTCCACGACGGCGCCGGGGGCGTGCAGCTCTGCTGGGAGCTCGCCGAGAGCGCCGTGCAGGTGCGGGTGAGGCGCAGCGCGGCCGAGATCGTGGCGCGGGGCGCGGGCGGCGCGCCCGCCCCGGCCGGCTGCGAGCGGCTGGCGGGCTCGAGCGAGCTGCGCGCCGCCACCGCGGATCGCGCCGAGACCGCCGCCTCCCGGGCCTGGCTGCTCTTCTCCCAGGTCGAGCCGCTGGTCGAGCGCCTCCGGGCCGAGCACCCCGCGGCGCGCCTCCACCTCGAGGCGGTCGCGCCGGAGGGGGCGGCGGCCTGGATCGTGGGCCTGCCGCCGGCGGCGCTCGACGCGCTCCTCGCCGAGGTCGGCGCGCTGCGGGACACGCCTCCGGCCGAGCTCGCGCTGCTCGACGCCGTCGCGGCGAAGGTCTTCCCGGAGGTGCGCGCGTGAGGTCCGAGCTCCCCGGCCTCGATCTGGCCGCCCACGAGAAGGAGCTGCTGCTCTGCGAGCTCTGCCCCCGGATGTGCCGCCACGCCTGTCCGGTGGGGGTGGTGGCCCGGGACGAGGCGCTCACCCCGCAGGAGAAGATGGCCGAGGCCCGGCGCCAGCTGCGCGGCGAGAGCGAGGTCGGCGTGCACACCGCCTGGGACTGCGCGGGCTGCGGCCTCTGCACCGCCACCTGCGAGCACGACAACCCCGTCGGGGAGCTCCTCCTCGCCGCGCGCGCCCGGCGCTTCGTCGCCGGTGACGCCCCCGAGGCCGCCCGGGCGCTGGCGCGCCGCTGCCGGGAGGAGGGCACCCCGCGCGGCCCGGTGGATCGCCGGCGCCTGGAGTCGATCCAGGAGGCCCGGCGGATCCGCCGCACGGTGAGGGAGTTCGAGGGGCCGCGGGTGCCCGGCCGGGGCCTGCGGGTGCTCTTCCCGGGCTGCGAGCTGGTGGAGGACGCGCCGGAGCGGGTGGGGCGGCTCCTGGACATCGCCGACAGCCTCGGCGAGGGCGACCTGGTGGTCTGGGACGGGGCGGCCCGCTGCTGCGGCTACCCGCTCCTGGCGGCCGGGGACGCCGCGGGCTACGCGGCCCACGCGAGCCGGCTCGCGAGCGCCCTGGCGGGGGCCAGCCTGATCACCACGCCCTGCGCCCACTGCGCCACGACCCTGGAGCTGGCGAGCGAGCGCTTCGGGATCGGCTTCCCGCCGGTCGAGCACCTCTCCCAGACCCTCGCCAAGGCGCTGCGCCGCAAGGGCGTCACCCGGGTCGTCGAGGACCTGCTCCCCCGGGGCTGGGTCCTCCACGAGCCCTGCCACCTGGTGCACGGCCTGGAGGAGAGCGAGGCCCCGCGGCAGCTCCTCGAGGCGATCACCGGCGGGCGGCCCGAGGCCGCCGAGGGGACGGGCGAGTCGATCTGGCAGGGCGAGCGCAGCTGGTGCTGCGGGGGCGGCGGGGCGCTGCCCCACACCCGCCCCGAGCTCGCCCGGGAGATGGCCCGGGTGCGGGCGGCGGATCTCCTGGGGGAGAGCGCCGGGCCGCCGGCCCTCGAGGGCCTGCCGGGGAGCGCGCGGCAGCTGGTCACGGCCAGCCCCTGCTGCGAGCGGCACTTCTGGGAGGCGGGCGTCGAGAGCGAGGATCTCTTCGAGCTCCTCGGGCGCTTCCTCGAGGGCGGACGCAGCGAGAGCAGGGAGGAAGGATGAGTCAGGGCGGCTTCAAGACCTACGTGGTGCTCAACCCGCGCTCCGCCGGGGGCGCCACCGGGAAGAGCGTGCAGAAGATCCTCGCCGCGGTGGGCGCGCGGGTGGGGGAGCTCGAGCACGGGCTCACCGAGGGGCCGGAGCACGCGACCGTGCTGGCGCGGGAGGCCCTCGAGCGCGGCGCCGAGATGGTGGTCGCCGTCGGAGGCGACGGCACCTTCAACGAGGTCACCAACGCCTTCCTCCAGGGAGGCGAGGCCCGCTTCCCCGAGGCCGTGCTCGGGCTGCTCCCCCAGGGGACCGGCGGCGACTTCCGCAAGACGGTCGGCGTCGAGCGCAAGCTCGAGAGCGCCTGCGAGAAGCTCGCCGGGCGGGCCACGCGAAGGATCGACGCCGGCTGGCTCGACTTCGTCGATCACCAGGGCAGCCCCGCCGGCCGGGCCTTCATCAACATCTCCTCCTTCGGCGTCTCCGGCGCGGTGGTGAAGACGGTGAACGAGAGCTCCAAGGCCCTCGGGGGCAAGCTCTCGTTCATGATCGGCTCGGCCCGGGCGCTCTGGCACTACCGGGACCAGCGGGTGCGCCTGATCGTCGACGGCGAGGCCGAGGAGCCGATCGCGATGACCACGGTGGCCGTCTGCAACGGGCGCTTCTTCGGCGGCGGGATGATGGTCGCCCCGCGCGCCGAGCTGGACGACGGCCTCTTCGACGTGACCATCTGGCGGGACTTCGCCCTGAAGGACTTCGCCTTCAAGAAGGCGATGCTCTACAAGGGCACCCACCTCTCCGACCCGCGCACCCGCGCGCTGCGCTGCAAGGAGCTGCGGGCCGAGTCCGACGAGAAGGTGCTGATCGACGTGGACGGCGAGCAGCCCGGAGTGCTGCCGGCGACCTTCCGGATCCTGCCCGGGGCGATCAACCTGAAGATCTGAGCTGTCAGCTGGTGTCTAGATGATCAGCCGCACCCCGCCGAGCTCCGCGAGCCCGAAGGGGAAGTGATCGCCGGGCGAGCCGATGAACATGAAGTTGCGCGGGATCTTCCACTGCTCGGAGAGCTCGCCGATCAGCTCGGGGCCGAAGACGCCCTCCACGACCACGAAGTCGACCTGGATGTCCGGGTAGACCTCGTCGAGGAACTTCAGGTCGGGCGCGAGGGCCTCGGGGGGCTCCTCTCCCTTCTTCACGACGTGCGCCACCTTCAGGCGGTTGGTGTGCTCGTTCTTGCGGACGTAGAGCATCGCCTCGTTGAGGTTCGCGCGCGAGTCGCCCCGGGTGAAGAAGACGACCTGCTGGCTGTTGATCTCCTCGATCTTGGCGCGGATGCCCGAGGACCACTGGCCCGTCACCCGCCCCACCGCGTCGGACACGCCCCGCACGGCGAAGAGGGCCGCCTTCAGGAGGCCGATCCGCCCGAGCATCACCCCGACGAAGATCACCGTCGGGATGAAGTAGATCAGGAACATCTGGAAGTAGTCCGGGTGCTTGATGACGTTGCCCGCGATGCCGACGATCACCGCCGGCAGGGCGATCATGATGGCCAGCCAGGAGGCCTTCTCGGGCCGCGGCAGCCGCGCCCGCCTCACCTTCAGCAGGATGTTGCCGATGGCGAAGAGCGCCATCACGCAGAGGAAGGAGATGGTGTAGACGCCCGCCAGCGCCTCGAGGTTGCCGCCGGTGAGGTAGAGCACCGAGACCGCGAGCAGGAAGAAGGCGATGACGATGCGGTGGGTCGTCCCCCGGCGGTTCGTCTGGAGGAGGAACTGGGGGAGGATCCGGTCGAGGGTCATCCGCTTGACCAGCCCGGTGACGCCGACGAAGGAGGTGAGCACGGCGCCGGAGAGGACGAGGGCGGCGTCGATGGAGATCACCACCGAGAGCCAGCCGCCGGCGGCGACGTCGCCGAGGTGGGCCAGCAGGGCCTCCTGGTGCTCGGCCACCTCGGGGATGGGGATCAGCGCCACGGCGAGGAGGGCCATCGCCGGGTTGAAGACCGTCACCGCGACCCACATGTTGCGCAGGGTCTTGGGGAAGACCCCCGGCGCCTGCTCCTCGACGAAGTTCGAGGAGGACTCGAAGCCCGAGATGCCCAGCATGGCGGCGGCGAAGCCGAAGACCAGCGCCTTGCCCAGCCCGCCCTCGACCGGCCGGGCGAAGTTCTCTCCGAAGGTGCCCAGGCCGTGGGTGAGGACGTAGTAGCCCCCGGCGACCAGGAGCACGGTGAGGGTGACCATGTGGAAGAGGAAGATCGCGATGGCGACCATCGAGGACTCGCCGATGCCGATGATGGTCAGCACCATGAAGATCGCCAGCAGCACCACCGTGGCGATCATCACGGGCCACCCGTGCCAGAGGTTGTGCACGTAGTGCATCGACTCGATCGCCGAGATCACCGCCGTCGCCATGTAGGAGAGGAGGGTGAGGGTGGCCGCCATCGAGGCGAAGCCCTTGGAGGTGGTGTTGAGCAGGGCGTTGTAGGCGCCGCCGTTCAGGGGCAGCGCGCCGACCACCTCCCCGTAGATCTTGCGGAAGAGGAAGAGGACCGCCGCCACGATGGCCAGCGAGACCCAGGCCCACCAGCCCGCGGCCACGATGGCGAGGGCGGAGACGTAGAGACAGGAGGAGGTGATGTCGTTGCCGCAGATGGCGGTCGCCGGGAGCTCCCCCAGGCTGGGGTGCGCGGGAGGGGTCCGGGTGGGGGTGGCGGTCTCGCTCATGATTCGGTGGGTCTTCCTGGCGTTGGCGTTCTGGCCATCAGAGCATTCCGCGGCCCTTGATCTGGAGGTAGCGCTCGACGGTGCAGAGCGTCAACTCCGGCGCCGGGGCCTCGATGACCTGGGCGCCGCCGGAGAGGAGGTGGTGCCGCAGCCCCTCCCGCTCCCGGGAGAGCTTGCCCGCGGCGACCCGGCGGTAGGCCTCGCGCTCGCTCCGGGGGACGCTGGTGGCGGCCTGCTCCAGCTCCGTGTCGCGCTGGCAGACGACCAGCGGCAGGTGCCGCCCCCGCAGCAGGGAGAGGCGGTCGAGGAGGGGGCGGGCGCTCGCCTCGTCGGGCAGGTCGGTGAAGAGCACCAGTAGCGCCCGCCGGTGGGTGAGGCGGGCGAGGGCGTCGAAGGCCGCCGGGTAGCTCGACTCGGTGAGGGTGGGCTCGACGTGGAAGAGCTGCTCGGTGAGGCGCATCCGCTGCTCACGCCCGCCGTGCGGGGGCACGAAGCCCACGACCTCGTGGTGGAAGACGATCAGCCCGACCTTGTCCCGCTGCTCGAGCGCGACGTGCGCCAGGGAGAGGGCCGCGTTCACGGCGTGGTCGAGCTTGCGGTGGTTGCCGACCCGGGGGCGCATCTGGCGTCCGCAGTCGAGCATCAGGATGATGTCCTGGTGCTGGTCCGGGCGGTACTGCCGGGTGATCGGCAGCCCCCGCCGGGCGGTCGCCTTCCAGTCGATGCGGCGGATGTCGTCCCCCGGGACGTAGTCCCGCAGGGAGTCGAACTCCCTCCCCTCGGTGGGGCGGCGCCGGGCGCGGAGGTCGCCGGCGTCCGGCCGCCGGATGAGGGCGTCGAGGCCGTCGGTGAGGGTGGCGAGATCGGGGTAGACCTTCACCCGCTGCGGCGCGCGCCGCTGGTGGAGGATCCAGCAGAGGCCCAGCGGACCGCGCAGGCGCAGGTGGAGGTCACCGAAGCTCCCCTCACCGCGCTGGAGGGGCCGCAGGCGGTAGTGGGTGTCCACGACCCCGCCCGCGGGGAGGTCGAAGCGCTGGCGCGCGCCGCTCACCTCCATCCGCTCCGGCGGGGCGTCCACCAGGGCCAGGCGCAGGGTGCGGCGCCCGTGCCACCGCAGCCGCAGCTGGACCTCGGTCGGGCGGGCGAGGGAGAGGATGTCCTCGACCTGCCGCCGGATCTCCAGGGCTTCGGGCCGCGGCCGCAGGAAGAGGTCGACGCCCAGGAGCACGACCAGGCTCACGTCCCAGATCGCCGCGACCACGGCCATGCCCTGCCAGGCCATGCCGAAGAGCGCGGGCACGATCCCCAGGGCGACCAGGAGGACGAAGCGGCGGGAGGGAATCAAGGGGAGGCTCGCCTCGCGCGATCAGCGGGGGACGTCGACCTCGTCGAGGATCTCCCCGATGACGTCGTCGACCGAGAGGCCCTCGATCTCGGCCTCGGGCTCGAGGAGGAGGCGGTGGCGGAGGACCGGCCGGGCGGTGCTCTTCACCTCGTCGGGCGTGAGGAAGTCCGAGCCCATCAGGGCGGCCCGGGCCTTGGCGGCGCGCAGGAGGGCCACGCCCCCGCGAGGGGAGGCGCCCAGGCGAACCCGCGGAGAGGTGCGGCTGGCCTCCACCAGCTGGGAGAGGTAGCCGAAGAGGGTGTCGTCCACCTTCACCGCGTCGGCGTCGGCGCGGGCCGCGGCGAGGCGCGCACGGTCGGCCACCACCTCGACGCGGGAGAGGTCGTGAGGGTCGAAGCCCTCGTGGTGGCGCCGCAGGATCCGGTCGTTCTCCTCGGTGCTCGGGTAGTCGACCAGGATCTTCAGCAGGAAGCGGTCGGTCTGCGCCTCGGGCAGGGGGTAGGTGCCCTCGTACTCGAGGGGGTTCTGGGTGGCGACCACGAAGAAGGTGTCGCCGAGCTGGTGGGTCTCCCCGCCGATGGTCACCTGGTGCTCCTCCATCGCCTCGAGGAGCGCCGCCTGGGTCTTGGGGGGCGTGCGGTTGATCTCGTCGGCCAGGAGCAGCTCGGTGAAGACCGGGCCCTTGGTCAGGACGAAGCGCCCCTCCTGGGGCAGGTAGACCGGCGTGCCGGTGATGTCCGAGGGCATCAGGTCCGGGGTGAACTGCACCCGGCCGTAGTCGAGGGCCAGGGCCTTCGCGAAGCTCTTGGCCAGGAGGGTCTTGGCCACCCCCGGCACCCCCTCGAAGAGGACGTGGCCGCCGGCCAGCAGGGCCACCGTCAGCTCCTCGAGGGCCTCGGCCTGGCCGACGATGATGGGCGCGAGCGCCCCCGCCAGATCCTCGTGCAGCCCTGCTGCGTTCTTCGCTGTCACCGCGGTCTCCTCCCCTCGAGTCCTCGAGTTCGTCATGCCATCGATCGGGTATGGAGGCGAGCCTCGAGCGTCGCCACGGCCCGCACCGCCTGCAGGAGATCGGGCCGCGGGTGCAGGCAGGCGCCGGCGGCCTCGAGGAAGACCTCGGGCGGCAGGCCGGTGCGCTGCTGGAAGCGCTCGGCAGCCTCGGCCAGGGGCAGGCCGGCGCTGATCCCGTGGCGCCGCCAGAGGGTCTGCCGCAGCTCGCGGTAGGTCGCCTCGCAGAGCGCCTGCTCCTGGTGCGAGCGCCGGTAGAGCGCGGCCAGGCTCTCCACGTACTCCAGCGCGCTGCGGCGGGCGTCGGCCACCAGGGGGCGCACCGGACCGAAGCGCCGGCCCAGGGCCAGGAGGAGGAGGATCACCGCCGTGAGCCCCTGGAGCGCGGCGCCCAGGACCGCCGGGTGGCGCAGGAGGGAGCCGGTCGTGATCACCGGGGGCTGGTGGTGCTCGTCGTCGAAGTGGACCGGGCGGCCGCCGGCGATGGCAGCCAACCCCTCCAGCAGGTGGAGGTTGTCGCCCAGATCGATGCGGTGGTTCTCGAGCAGGCTCGGGGTGGAGACGAGGTAGAGCCAGCCCTCGTGGTAGGGCCGGCGCAGCACGACCGGGGTCTCCCCGGTGCCGGCGATGGGCTGGAAGGCCTCGGCGGCGATCCCGCGCCGCACCCGGGCGTGGAAGCGCTGCCCCCCGCCGAAGAGGGGATCGGCCAGCCAGGGGACGACCAGCTCCGAGGGGTCGCGGCCCGGGACGACCTCCACCGGCACCTCCCCCCGGCGGCGGACGGTCTCCACCTTCCACTTGCGGGCGAGGGCGGGCTGGAGCTGCTCCAGGGGCTCGGTGTCCGGGGCGAAGACCACCACCGATGCCCCGCGCCGCGCGGCCTGCATCAGCCGGCCGACCTCGGCCCGCGAGAGGACCCGCTGCTCGGGTCCCAGGATCAGGGTGACCCCGGCGTCGCGGGCCCGGCGCGCCGAGTCCGCGAGGAGGACCTCCACGCTCGTGCCCCGCTCCTCCAGGTAGCGGCGGGCCGCCAGCACCCCCCGGGCGTCGCCGCTGGAGGCCAGCGGGCGCTGCTCTCGCTCGGTCTGGCCGCCCGCGCGCTCGATCAGGGCCGCGGCGGCCGCGGTGGCGATCACCGCGCCGATCATCAACCCGGTGGAGACGCGGGAGGCCATCAACCGGCCTCCCCCGCGGAGGAGAGGGCAGGCGCCGGCGAGGCGGCGCCCTCCCGGGGGCTCCGCGCGGCGGCATCGCGAGCGGCGGCCGCCAGCCGGCCGATGGCCTCCAGCTGGGGCGGGCCGACCTCCTCCTGGCCGTACCAGAGGGGGTCGTAGGTGCGCACCAGCTCGCCGAAGGCCTCGCAGAGCGCGGCGGGCGCGCCCCGGCGCTCGATCGAGCGAAGGTACTCGCGGTTCGTCTTGTGCCGGCCGTAGGAGGCCCAGCGGCTGCGCTCGAGCGCCGCGAGGGCGGAGAGCAGCAGGTGGCGCAGCGCCTCCCGCGGCCGGCCCGCCGCCACCGCGGCCTCCGCCAGCGCCTCGTGGTGCTCGGGCGACTCGAGGCGCAAGGGGGAGAGGGGGTCGAGCTGCGCGCGCGCGGGGGGCGGGGAGAGGCGCTGGAGGAGCTTCCGGATCAACCAGACGACGACGATCGCGGTGAGGACGAAGAAGATCAGCCGGGTCACCTCGGCGGCCCCCACCGCGCCCTCGCTGCCCAGGAGGGTGCCCAGGAGGGTCTGGAGGGCCTCGATGATCGAGGCGATGGCCGAGCCGGCCTGGCTGGCGCCCGAGAGCTCGGGCTCCTCCAGGATCCGCGTGAGCAGCTCCCGGTCCGGCTCGGCGGCCTGCAGGGCGGCCTCGCTGGCGGCGGCGAGGAGCGGGCTCACCCTCGGGGGGTCTCCGGGGTGAGCGCCGCCGGTTCGACCGGCACGGCCGCCAGGGGCTGGCCCGCCTCCGCGAGGCGGGAGGCCTGCAGCTCCAGGTCGAGTCCTTCCCGGCGGATCCGCAGGTCGAAGTAGAAGAAGACCATGGCCAGGATCCCCAGCGGGGTGAGCACCGAGGAGAGGAAAATCTGGGCGATGTCGAAGGGCAGCCGGACGACGAAGGGGATCGAGAAGACGTCCGGCGGCATCCCCGCGGGGGTGTAGGCCGCGGCCACCAGGTACTGGGGGACCCCGATGAGCAGCCCCGGGATGGCCAGCAGGAGGAAGAGCACGAGCAGGAGCAGGCTCGCCCGCATCTTCACCAGCCCCAGGATCCCCGAGTCCACCCGGCCGGCCATCAGCCCGGTGGAGCGCCTGAGGGCCGCGAGGCCCGAGCCGCCCTCGAGGACCACCACCGGCAGGATCAGGTACCAGCGCAGGTAGAGGACCAGGACGACCACGAAGGCCCCGAGGAGGGCGACCAGCAGACCGAGGATGGCCATCGCCGAGGAGGCGGAGAGCGCCCCGGCGACCACCAGGCCCAGGCCCGGCACCATCCCCGCCACCCCCCCGATGAAGAAGAAGACCTGCACCAGGAGGTAGGTGAGGACCACCGCCCCCAGGCGCGCCTGGATCCCCCGGGCGACGTCCGAGGTGAGGGGCACCCCGCCGCGCCAGGCCTGGTCGCCCCCGTGGATGATGGCGCCGTAGGCCACCGCCAGGAGGAACATCATGCCCAGGAAGGTCAGGGGGAAGGCGACGCCGAGGGTCGCGAGGACCTCGAGGGCGATCTCGGGCGTGACCAGCTCGGGCCGCAGCCCTCCGACCGGCATCGCCGAGCGCAGGACCGTCTCGTAGATCTTCTGCAGCAGGTAGATGGGCAGCTGGGCCACCAGCATCACCAGGAAGAAGGTCCGGAAGTTGGCCCGGTAGAGGCGCAGCGCCCGATCGATGAGATCGCCCACGCTGGCCTTCGTCAGGTGCTCCGCCGGCGGCACCGGAGGCAGCGCGGTCTCGGCCTGTGTCGCCTCGTTCACGGGCGAGAGCTTAGCGCGAAGCGGTGGCTGCGAGCAGCCCGGCCACGGCGGCGGCGGGATCCGGGGCCTCCAGGACCACCCGGATCCCGGCGACGCCGTCGGCGCCGGCGGCGATCACCCCGGGGGCCCGCGAGAGGTCGATCCCCCCGAGGCCGTAGAGGGGGAGGGCGCAGGCGCGACGGGCGGCGGCCAGGCCCGCGAGGCCCGGCGGCGCGCCGTAGGCGGCCTTGGAGGGGGTGGGGTGGACCGGCCCGAAGGTGAGGTAGTCGGCGCCGGCCGCCTCGGCCGCGGCCGCCTCCTCCGGGGCGTGGGTCGAGCGACCGAGGAGCAGGGAGGGCGCGGCCGCGCGGGCCTTCGCGATCGGCAGCCCCGCGGCCGGCAGGTGCAGGCCGTCGGCCTCGCAGGCCAGCGCGACGTCGAGGCGCTCGTTGACGAGGAGCAGGCTGCCGCGCTCCCGGGTGAGGGCGCGCAGGCGGCGGGCCAGGGCGAGGAGCTCCCCCCCGGGCAGGTCCTTCTCCCGGAGCATGAGGGCCACGGCGCCCTCGGGCACCCCGCGGAGGGCGCGCTCGAGGGTCGCGACGAGGTCGCCGCAGGCCCCGCGGTCGGTGATGATCAGCAGCCGGAAGGGGAGGCCGCGGCTCAATCCACCATCCCCTCGAGGGGGCTCGAGGCGGTGGCGTAGAGCTTGCGCGGGATGCGGCCGGCGAGGAAGGCGGCGCGGCCGGCCTCGACGCCGAGGCGCATCGCCCGGGCCATGCCCACCGGATCCTTCGCCCCGGCGATGGCAGTGTTCATCAGCACGCCGTCCACGCCCAGCTCCATGGCGAGCGCCGCGTCCGAGGCCGTGCCCACGCCGGCGTCGACGATCACGGGCACGGTGGCCTGCTCGAGGATGATCCGCAGGTTGTAGGGGTTGCGGATGCCGAGGCCCGAGCCGATGGGGGCGGCCAGGGGCATCACGGCGTGGCAGCCCATCGCCTGCAGCTCCTTGCAGACGATCGGGTCGTCGGTGCAGTAGGGCAGGATGGTGAAGCCCTCGTCGAGGAGGACCTTCGCCGCCTCGATCGTCGCCCGGTTGTCGGGGAAGAGGGTCTTCTCGTCACCGATCACCTCCAGCTTGAGCAGGTCGCCCATGGAGGCCTCGCGGGCCAGCCGCGCGGTGCGGATGGCGTCCTCGGCGGTGTAGCAGCCGGCGGTGTTCGGCAGCAGCACGGTGCCCTCGGGCAGCCAGTTGAGGAGGCTCTCCTCGCCGGTGGCCGAGAGGTCGATCCTCCGGACCGCGACGGTGACGACGTCGGCGCCCGACTCGGTGATCGCGGCCTTGGTGGTGGGGAAGTCGGCGTACTTGCCGGTGCCGACGATCAGCCGGCTCTTGAGGGTGTGCTCGCCCACCTTGAAGGTGTCGCTCATGGTCGTCAGCCTCCTCCGACGAAGGAGACGATCTCGAGCTCGTCGCCCTCGCGAAGCGTGGTCCCCGCGTACTCGCTCTTGGGGACGATGGTTCGGTTCTTCTCGACGGCGACCCGGCTCGTGCGCACCTCGAGGTGCGTCAGGAGGGTCTCGATCGTGAGGTCCTCCGGGACCTCTCGCTCTTCGCCGTTCACTCGGAGCTTCATGCCAGTGCTTCCTAGAGGGGCAGCTCGGCCGCCTCGGCCATGAGGGCCTCGATCGCCGCGATCTCCTTGGGGGCGTCCGCGGTGAGGATCTCGGGCTCGCCAGCGGTGATCACGACGTCGTCCTCGATGCGGATGCCGATGCCCCGGAAGCGCTCGGGCGCCTCCTCGTCGTCGGCGCGCACGTAGAGGCCGGGCTCGATGGTCATGACCATCCCGGCCCTGAGCTTGCGGGTCACGCCCTCGGACTCGAAGTACTGCCCGCAGTCGTGCACGTCCATGCCCAGCCAGTGGCCGGTCTTGTGGGGGTAGTAGCGCTTGTAGCTCTCGGTCTCGATGGCCTCGTCGACCGAGCCCTTCAGCAGGCCCAGCTCGATCAGGCGCTCGGTGAGGATCCGGACCGAGACGTCGTGGACCTCCGAGAAGCGGACGCCCGCCCGGCTCTTCTCGATGGAGGCGAGCTGGGCGTCGAGGACGGCCTGGTAGAGATCCCGCTGCTCCGGGCTGAACTTGCCGCTGGCCGGGAAGGTCCGGGTGATGTCGGCGCTGTAGCCGTCGAGCTCGCAGCCGGCGTCGATGAGGATCAGCGCTCCGTCGTCGATGACCTGATCGTTGGTCACGTAGTGCAGGACGCAGGCGTTGTTGCCGCCGGCGACGATGGAGCCGTAGCCCACCGACTGGGCGCCCCGGCGGCGGAAGACGTACTCCACCACCGCTTGCAGCTCGCCCTCGTTGAGGCCCGGCCGGGCGCAGCGCATGGCCGCGCAGTGGGCCTCGGCGGTGATCTGCGCCGAGCGCCGCATCACCTCGAGCTCGTGCTCGTCCTTGAAGAGGCGCATCTCGGCGACGGTCGCGCCGAGATCCTCGGTGAGGGCCGGGACCTGCACGCCGTCCCGGGTCTTCGCGCGGAGCTCGCCGAGGACCCGCTCCACGACGGCGTCGAAGGCGGGATCGATGCCCGGGCGGTGGAAGAGGCGCTTGCGGCCCCGCAGCAGCTCGGGGAGCTTCTCCTCGAAGGCGGTGATCGCCGCCGAGTCGTCGGCGCCGAAGTCGCTCTTGGCGCCCTCGAGGCCCGCCCGCGTGCCGAGCCAGAGCTCCTGCGCCGGATCGCGCTCGCGGACGAAGAGCCGGAAGGGGGCCTCGTCGCCCGGCCGGAGCACGGCGATCGACTGGGGCTCGCCGAAGCCGGTCAGGTAGAGCAGATGCGACTCCTGCCGGAAGGGAAAGTCGACGTCACCATTCCTGCGAAACTCCCGGCTGGAGGGGAGGAGGGCGATGCCATCCTCACCGACCTGCGCCATCAGAGCTTCGCGCCTCTTGCGATAGACCTCGGGCTTCATGCGGCGCCACGCTAGACCGCTCGCCTCGACCGGGCAAGGATGGCTGCGCCCCTCGCTTGACCGGGGTAGAGGCCACCGATAGCCTCTCGACCCGGATCGCCGGATCCGGTGGGAGGGCCGGCAGGAAAGGTCAGAGGGCCAGGAGGACCAAGGGATGGGCCGATACCGAGAGCTGCTGAGGAAGGTCACGATCTTCTCCGACCTGGACGAGGCCGGGCTGGACGATCTCGAGGGGCTCTTCGTCTCCAAGACCTACGGGAAGGACGCCCTGATCGTCGGCCACGACGAGGAGGGCGACTCCCTCTTCATCATCGTCGAGGGCCGCGCCAAGGCGATGCTCCTCGGTGAGTCCGGCCGGGAGATGATCCTCTACGTCTTCCGCCCCGGAGACTTCTTCGGAGAGATGTCGCTCCTCGACAACGAGCCGCGCTCGGCCACGGTGCAGGCCTCCGAGGAGACCACCGTGCTGGCCCTGCGCCGGGACGCCTTCCACCGGCACATCGAGAAGTACCCGAAGACCGCGCTCTCCATCCTGCGGGAGATGAGCGCCCGCCTGCGCCGGGCCGACGAGATCATCGGCTCCCTGGCCCTCCTCGACGTCTACGGCCGGGTCGCCCGCCTCCTGCGCGAGCTGGCCGATCGCGACGGCGAGGAGGTCGACGAGGGGATGATGATCGCCGAGCGCCCGACCCAGCAGGACATCGCGGCGATGATCGGGACCAGCCGGGAGACCGTCTCCCGCGCCCTCTCGGACTTCGCCAAGCGCGGCTTCGTGGAGATGAGCGGCAAGAGCATCCTCTTGCGGGCCCACTTCCTCCACGGCGGCCAGATCAGCCGCTAGGGAGCTCGCTTCAGAGCCACCGCCGCAGCCGGTACGCGATGAAGGCCCGCAGCCGCCGCCACAGGCCGCGCTTGCGCCAGTGCTCCAGCTCCACCTCCTCGCAGACCGCCGTGTCGAGGCGGAAGGCGCGGGCCAGCAGCCCCACCACCTCCTCTCCGAGGAGGGTGGCGTTGACCTCGAGGTTGTAGCGGTAGGAGCGCTGGTCGAGGTTGTAGGTGCCGATGGTGCACCAGCGCTCGTCGACCAGCGCGGTCTTGGCGTGGAGGACGGTGCGGGTCCAGCGGAAGATCCGCACGCCGCCGCGCAGCAGGCGATCGTAGAGGTGCTCCCCGGCCCAGGTCACCGGTGGGACGTCGCTCTGGCCGGCCAGGATGACCCGCACGTCGACCCCCCGGCTGGCCGCCCGGAGCATCGCCCGCAGGAAGCGCCGATCGGGGGCGAAGTAGGAGTTGGTGATCCAGACCCGCCGCCGGGCGTGGTAGAGCGCGTCGAAGTAGCTGCCCCGCACCAGCGAGCGCCGGGCCCGCTGCCGGTTCTCGACGATCCGGGCGTGGAGACCGGCGGGCCGCGCGGCGGCCATCGGCGCCTCGGGGAGGACCTCGCCGCCCTGGCGGATCCACTCCTCGACGAAGAGGCGCTGGAGCTGCACCACCACCGGGCCCTCCAGGCGGACGTGGGTGTCGCGCCAGCCCTCGCCCCCACGCTCCACCGAGAGGTGGGCGTCGGAGAGGTTCATCCCTCCGACGAAGCCGACGCTGCCGTCGCAGACCAGGATCTTGCGGTGGTCCCGCTGGTTGAGGGCCCAGCGCTGCTTCCAGGGCCAGAGGGGGTGGTAGGCCTTCACCTCCACGCCCGCGCCGCGCAGCTCCGCGAGCAGCGCGTCGTCGAGGCCCAGGGAGCCGAAGGCGTCGTAGAGGAGGGCGACCTTCAGGCCCTCCCGGGCCCGCTCGGCGAGCGCGTCCGCGATGCGCCAGCCGGTGGTGTCGGCCCGGAGGATGTAGGTCTCGAGGTAGACGTACTCCCGGGCCGCCGCGATGGCCTCGGCCATGGCGTCGAAGCAGGCGCCCCCCTCGAAGTAGACCTGAGTCAGGTTCCCGGCCACGTAGGTCTCGGGGAAGGGCCAGTCCTGAGCGTGGCTCTCCCGGAGCGCCCGGCCCCGCAGGGCGGGACCGAGGAGCTTCGGACGGGGAAGCCGGGTGAGCAGCTCGGCGCCGCGCGCCCTCGTCCGGGGCGGCGGAGTGGTGGGAGGACCCATCGAGGGCCAAGGTAGCCCCCTCCGGGGCTGTTCCGCTACAGTCCCGACTCGAAGATGGGACGCCAACGAGCAGCAGCGGTCGCGACGTGAAGGCGTCCTACCGGGCCGTCATCACGGACATGGACGGCACGCTCTACTCCTGGGTGGACTACATCGTGCCCGCCCTGGAGGCGATGGTGACCTCCCTGCAGCAGACCACCGGCCTGCCGCGGATCCGGATCGTGCAGTCGCTCAAGGAGGTCTACGAGCGCTACGACACCAACGAGTACGCCTTCGCGATCCAGGAGTCGTCGATCTTCCGAGAGTACGCCCAGGACTTCGACTCCTTCAACTCGCTGGTGATCACCCCCGCCCGCAAGGCCTTCTCGGACTGCCGCCGCCGCTTCCTGCGCCCCTACCGGGGGGTGCTGCCGACCCTGCGGACCCTGCGGGCCCGGGGCGTGAGGATCGTGGCGCTGACCGACGCCCCGCGCTCGCCCGCCGAGCGGCGCCTCAAGCAGCTCGAGCTCGACGGCCTGGTCGACGCCCTCTACTCCCTGGAGGGCTTCGCCGTCCCCGACCTGGTGGATCCGGCGGTGAAGATCCGCGAGCAGGAGGGCTACTACCGCTCGGCGCTCGGGCTGGTGGTCGAGCTGCCCCGCACCCACGAGAAGCCCTCGCCCCTGGGCATCCAGCGGATCCTCTCGGACTTCGACCTGGCGCCGGAGGAAGTGCTGATGGTCGGCGACAACCTGAAGAAGGACGTCGCTGCGGCGGCCGCCGCCGGGGTGCAGGCCGCCTGGGCCGAGTACGGCACCTACATCTCCCCGGAGTACCGCGAGCGCCTCGACACCTTCTCGGCCGCGGCGGTGACGGCGAAGAACGTCGCCGCCGAGACCGATCACGAGACCTACCGCCCGGGGGCGACCCTGAGTAACTTCCGGCAGGTTCTCGAACTCCTCGAGCGCGGAGCGTGACGCACATGGGACTCCTCGACATCTTCGACAAGGACAAGCGCCGCGAGGCCTCCATCGCCAAGAACGTGAAGCGGCTGAAGGAGGTCTACGGTCAGCCGGAGGGCCGCCAGAAGGCCATCGCCACGCTCCGGGACGAGGGCAGCGAAGAGGCCCTCGCGGGCCTGCTGATGCGCTTCACGGTGAGCAGCCAGCCGGGCATCACCGATCAGGAGGAGAAGGAGTGGGTGAAGGAGATCCTGGTCGACTTCGGCAAGCGCAGCCTCGGTCCCATCCGCGACTTCCTCCGCCGGCAGACCGCGGTGAGCTGGCCCTTGAAGGCGGTGCAGGAGATCGCCGGCACGGCGATGGTCGAGGAGATGGTCTGCGACGAGCTGACCAAGCTCTCCCAAGAGTACCAGCGCGAGCACACCAAGAAGGTCACCCTCATCAAGCACCTGGCCGAGCTCGGCCGGAAGTCGGAGCGGATCCAGCAGACCCTGATGCTCTTCCTCGATGACGAGCCCGATCAGGACACCATGGTGGCCGCCATCGAGACCCTGGAGGTCCTGGACGACGAGGGCGGGTTCCGGGATCGCCTCCTCGAGCTCTTCAAGGAGCACGCCGCCGACAAGCCCCGGATCGAGAAGCTGATCCTCGAGGTCTTCGCCCGGCGCGCCTGGGACGTGAAGGGCTTCCGCCCCACCTTCGAGGAGCGGATCGAGGAGCCCTTCTATCTGACCTCGGACGGCGTGGTGAAGCTGCGGGGCGCTGCGGCCTCCTAGCCTCAGGACTTCTTCAGGCCCGCCCGGGGCCGGTGGGTGTAGGCGGCCTCGAGCGTGTCGAGGGCGGCCTCGAGCTCCTCGCCGAGCTTCCCCGGCCGGGGCACCTCGATCACGAGCTCGACGGTGAGGTTGCCGGCGGGCCGATCCTTCCGGGTCGGGACGCCCTTGCCCTTGAGGCGCAGGCGGCTGCCGCTCTGGGAGCCGGCCGGGATCTTGAGCTTCACCGAGCCCTCGAGGGTGGGCACCTCGACGGTGGCGCCCCGCATGGCCTCCCCCACGGTCACCGGCAGCGAGAGGAGGAGGTCGTCCCCCTCGCGCCGGAAGTGCTCGTGGGGGCGGATCCGCACCGTGATCAGCAGGTCGCCGGGCTTGCCGCCGTCGGGGCTGGCCTGGCCCTGGCCGGAGAGGCGGATCTTCTTCCCGTCCTCGATCCCGCTGGGGATGGTGACGGTGAGCTGCTGGGGGCGGGGGCGGTCGGGGCGGGCGACCCGGATCTTGGTCTTGCCGCCCAGGACCGCGCGCTCGAGGTCGATCTGGATCTGGGTGTCGACGTCCTCGCCCCGGGTCGGGCCCGCGGGCCGCTTCCGCTCACGCCCGCCGCCGCCCATGCCGAAGAGGTCACCGAGGGCGTCGCCGAGGTCGGAGAAGGAGAAGCCCCCGGTGTCGGCGCCGCGCCCGGAGCTGCGCAGCAGCTCGTCGAGGTCGATGCCCCCGGGGCCGGTGCCGCCGCCCCGGGCCTGGTAGCTGGCGCGGGCCGCCCGCGCCGCGTCCTGCTGCCAGCCCCGGTACTTGCGGGCCTGCGCGGGATCGAAGCCGGAGCGCAGGGAGTCCTCGCCGAACTCGTCGTAGAGCTTGCGCTTCTCGGCGTCGCCGAGCACGTCGAAGGCCGCCGAGGCCTGCTTGAAGCGCTCCTCGGCCTTCGCGTCTCCGGGGTTCCGATCGGGGTGGTTGGCCTTCGCCAGCTTGCGGTAGGCCTTCTTCACCTCGTCGGCGGAGGCGGTCCGGGGGACACCGAGGACGGCGTAGAGATCTCGCGGGCTCACGCTCACCATCTAATCACGTTGTGGCGCCAGGCAACGCCCGGCCGGTGCGCGCCGGGTGGTGCGCCCCCCGGCGTTCGCGAGTACCATGCGGCCGTCATGCCGCGCGCCCGAAGGAACCCGACCCCCCGCCTCCCCGGGACCGGGCTGATCCTCGGGCTGGCCCTGGCCCTCCCGGCGGCCGGCCACGCCCAGCCCCGGGCCCCGGAGGGGGTGGTCGAGGGCCTCGGCGAGCTGGCGGAGTCGGTGGTCCTGGCGGTGGGGGAGCGGGTGGTGACCCGGACCGAGCTCGAGTTCGAGGCCCGGCTGGTCCTGGTGGCGAGCGGCGGGGTGAACGCGGCCTTCGCCGAGCTGGACGCCCAGACGATCGCCTCGGTGCAGGCCTACCTGATCAACCAGCTGCTCATCCTCCAGGAGGTCGAGCGCCTCGGGGTCTTCGAGGTGGAGCCCGACGAGGTCTCCCGGGAGCTGGAGCTCCTGCGGCAGCGCTTCCCCTCCCGCCAGAGCTTCGAGGTCTTCCTGCAGTCGCAGGACGTGAGCCTCGACCGGGTGCGGGCGATCCTCGAGCGCAACCTGCGGGTGAAGCGCTACCTGGACACGAGGGTGAAGATGAGCGTGAACGTCACCGACGTGGACGTGCGGGCCTTCTACGAGCAGGAGCCCACCCGCTTCCGGGGCCAGCCCCTGGAGCGGGTCCGCGAGGTGATCCGTGGCTATCTCTTCGAACAGCGCTACAAGGATGCGGTACAGGCCCTGATGGAGCGGCTGCGCAAGCACGGCGAGGTCCAGCAGCTGGAGACCCCCGCCCGCTTCGCGGCGGTGGAGCGGCCCCCGGAGGCCGCGAGCGAGGACGGGGTGGAGGATCCAGGATGAGCAACGTGACGATCGGCGACGCGAGCCTGGAGGACCTCGATGCCCTCCACGCGATCGAGGTGCGCTCCTTCGCGCACCCCTGGTCCCGCCGGATGCTGGCCAAGGAGTTCGAGCACCCCTGGTCGCGGCAGCGGGCCGCCCGCGACGAGGCGGGCGTGATCCTGGGCTACCTGATCTGCTGGCTGGTCGCCGACGAGTGCAACGTCCTCGACGTGGCCGTCGATCCCGACGCGCGCCGCAAGGGGGTGGGGCGGGCACTCCTGGAGGACTGCGCCGAGATCGCCCGGGCCGCGGGCTCGGAGACGATCACCCTGGAGGTCCGGCGCTCGAACGAGGGCGCGCGCAGCCTCTACCGTGACCTGGGCTTTCGCATGGTCGGGGAGCGGCCACGCTACTACGACTCCGATCACGAGGACGCGGTCCTGCTGGAGTGGCAGCTTTGAGCCAGCGGCGCTACCAGCCGGCCCGGGTGAGCGCCCTGCGCGCCCTGGGCGGGGGCTACCACCACCTGATCCTCGAGGCCCCGCACCTGGCCGCCGGCGAGGTCGGCAGCTTCGCGCTGCTCTCGGTGCGGGCGGTGGACGCCGCCGCGGTGGATCCCCTCCTGCCGCGCCCCTTCTCCTTCCTCTCCCGCGATCCGGGGCGGGGAGAGGTGGAGATCTTCTTCAAGGAGGTCGGGCGGGGGACCCGGGAGATGGCCCGCTGGACCCCCGGCACCCGGGTCCAGACCCTCGGCCCCCTGGGGCACGGCTTCCGGCCCCCCGGGCGGAGGCGGGTCGTCCTCCTCGCGGGCGGCGTGGGGATGCCCCCCCTGCTGGACCTGGGCACCGAGCTGGCCCGGGACCACGCCGTGACCTGCTACTACGGCGGCCGCAGCGAGGCCGACCTGCACTTCCTCGAGCGCTTCGCGGCCGCCGGGATCGAGCTGGTGACCTGCACCGACGACGGCTCGGCGGGCGTCTCGGGCACCAACGTGGACGCCTTCCGGGCCTGGCTCGGCCAGGGCGGCGGCGAGGGCCCCGCGGTCTACGCCTGCGGCCCGACCCCCATGATGCGCGCGGCGGCGGAGCTCTGCGAGGGGGCCGGGCTGCCCCTGCAGTTCTCCCTCGAGGCGAACATGGCCTGCGGCATCGGCATCTGCCGGGGCTGCGCGGTCGCCCGGAGCGAGGGCGAGGGCTACGCGATGGTCTGCCAGGACGGTCCGGTCTTCTTCGCCGGCGAGGTGCGCCCGTGAGCCTCGCGCCCGAGCAGGTCGATCTCTCGGTGAAGGTCGGGGCGCTCCCGCTGACGAGCCCCGTGCTCACCGCCAGCGGCTGCTTCGGCTACGGCCTGGAGTACGCCGACCTCCTCGACTACTCGCAGCTCGGGGGCCTGTGCACCAAGGGCCTCTCCCTCGCGCCCCGGCCGGGCAACCCGCCGCCCCGGATCACCGAGACCGCGGCCGGGATGCTCAACGCCATCGGCCTGGAGAACATCGGCATCGAGGCCTTCCTGGCCGAGAAGCTGCCGGGCCTGGAGGGCATCGCGCCGCGGGTGATCGCGAACCTCTTCGGCACCGAGCCGGACCACTACGCCGCCCTCGCCGAGGCCTGCGAGCCCCACGCGCGCATCGACGCCGTCGAGCTGAACATCTCCTGCCCGAACGTGAAGGCGGGTGGGGTGGAGCTCGGCCTCGATCCGCGCATCGCCGCCGAGGTCACCGCCGGCGTGCGGGCCGCCACCCGCAAGCCGGTCTGGGTGAAGCTCTCCCCCAACGCCGGCGACCGGATCGTCGAGGTGGCCGCCGCCGTGGTCGAGGCAGGGGCTGACGCCCTGACCCTCATCAACACCATCTCGGGCATGGCCATCGACGTCGAGCGCCGCCGCCCGGTCCTGACCAACGTCACCGGTGGCCTCTCCGGCCCCGCCATCAAGCCCCTCGCCCTGCGCCTGGTCCACCGGGTCCACCAAGCCGTCGACGCTCCCCTGGTGGGCATCGGAGGGATCGCCACCGCCGAGGACGCGATCGCCTTCCTCCTGGCGGGGGCGAGCGCGGTGCAGGTGGGGACGGCGGTCTTCGCGGATCCGACCGTGCCGGAGAAGATCAATGCCGGGCTGCGGGAGTACTGCGCGCGGCATGGGATCGGGCGGGTGGAGGAGCTGACGGGGGCGCTGCAGAGCTGAACGGGCTCGTAGCCCGTCGACGTACACGTACACGTACACGTTCACGGTCTCTCCCGTGATCGAGTTCGCCGTCGAGGGGTCCCCGGAAGAACCCGTGTACGTGGACGTGTACGTGTACGGGGACGGCCTCGAGGGCGGGTGAAGATCACCGCCGCATACACAACGGGATCAACTCCGTCGGATTGTTCTCGTCCGGCAGCGGGATCTCCTCACACCTCATGTCCGCCCCACAGTCGGCGTGGGTACAGCAGGTATCCGAGCAGAAGTTGCCCAGGGCGTCGGTGAGGCAGAGACCGCTGCGGCAGGGCGCGCCGGTGGCGGGATCACAGTCGCTGCCGATGGCGCCGGTGTTGGTGGCGGTGGGCTCCTGCACGCACATCCGGAAGATGGTGCCGCCGAGGCCCCCGACGTTGCCGCAGACGAAGCCCGAGGGGCAGTCGTTGCTGGTGCAGCAGGGATCGGCGCACATGGAGGTCACGCCGTAGCTCAGGCAGGCCCCCCGGGCGCAGCCGGAGTTCGCGGGCGTGGCGCTCGAGTTGCAGATCGCCCCGGTGCCGCCGCCGCTGTAGGCCGTGTTGCAGACGAGATCGCTGATGGTGTCGTTGTTGTAGGTGAGGTGGGTGCAGGTCGTGCCCGGGCCGGTCGCCGCGCAGTCCGCGTCGCGCTGGCAGGTGTCGGTGCACTGGCCGGCGACGTTGTTGCACCAGCCGCTCTTGCAGTTGTTGACGGTACTGCTGCAGACCGCGCCGGCGAGGTCGTTGCCGAAGTCGGTCGCGAACTGGCTCTCGTGCCAGCAGAGGTAGGAGCCCGGCGCGGTCAGTCCGTCCAGGCACCAGAAGTCGGCCGGGCACTGGGCCGAGTCGGAGCAAGGCTGACTGCAGAGCCCGCCGGCGGTGAGCACGAGGCAGAAGTCGCTCTGGCACTGCACGTGCTCGGTACAGGGCTGGCCCAGGGAGAGGGAGCCCGGGGTCTCGCAACGGCCGGTGGTGGCGCCGGCGCAGAGCTCGCCGGCCAGGCAGCCGGTCACCGAGCAGCCCGCCGCGCAGGCGCCCGGGGTGGTCGAGCCGTCGCAGACCTCCGCCGGCAGGTCGCAGTCGGTGTCGGCGAGGCATCCGGCCGCGCAGCGGCCGGTCGTGGTGTCGCAGTAGTTGCCCACACTGCAGCCGACGGTGACGCAGCCGGCCACGCAGCTGCCCGGGCTGGTGGAGGTGTCGCAGACCTGGGAGGGCACGGCGCAGTCGACGTCCACGTTGCAGCCGGGGAAGCAGCGGCCGGTGGTCGCGTCGCAGAGGTTGCCGAGGGTGCAGCCGGCCGTGAGGCAGCCCGGTACGCAGCTGTTGCCCTCGCAGACGTCGTCGGGCACGGCGCAGTCGGCGTCGGTGGCGCAGCCGGGCTGGCAGTGGCCGGTGGCCTGGTTGCAGGTGTTGCCCACGGCGCAGCCGAGGGTCGCGCAGCCGTCCTCGCAGGAGCCGGCGGTGGTGTCGCAGACCCGGCCGGGGGCGCCGCAGTCGCCGTCGGTGAGGCAGCCGGGGGCGCAGCGGCCCCTGCCGGAGTCGCAGTAGGTCTCGAGGGCGCAGCCACCGGCGAGGGTGCAGCCCGAGACGCAGGTGGTGCCCTCGCAGATCGAGTCGGGGGGCGCGCAGTCACCGTCGGTGGCGCAGGAGGTGTCGATCTCGCAGCGGCCGGTGGCGGTGTTGCAGACCTCAACGCCGCCACAGCCCGCGCTGCCGCAGCCGTCGGCGCAGGCGCCGAAGAGGCAGACCCGGGCGGGGGGGTTGCAGTCACCGTCGTTGCGGCAGCCGGAGACGCAGCGGCCGGTGGTGGAGTCGCAGTAGGCGTCGGTCGGGCAGCCCGCGGTGCCGCAGCCGGCGACGCAGGCGCCGCCCTCGCAGACCATGGCCGGCACGCCGCACTGGCTGTCCGAGCTGCAGCCGGGATCGGCCTCGCAGCGTCCGGTGGTCTGGTTGCAGATCTCCACCCCGGAGCAGGGGACGGTCTGGCAGCCCGGCACGCAGGCGTTGGCCTGACAGATGGTCCCGGGGGGGGCGCACTGGGCGTCGCTCTGGCAGCCGCCGCTGCCCACGCAGGCTCCGGTGAAGAGGTCGCAGGTCTGGCCGGCGTCGCAGTCGAGGTCCGAGGCGCAGAGGCTGGAGCCGGCCTCGCAGAAGCCGGCCTGGCAGGTCTGGCCGGTCGGGCACTCCCCGTCGGAGGTGCAGGGGGTGGGCCCGAGGTCCTCGCAGCTCCCGCTCACGCAGCGTAGGGTGCCGCTGCAGTCGTCGTCCACCCGGCACTGGGGCTCGGGGGCGCCCCCGGGGCAGCCGCCCAGGAGGAGGAGGGCGGCGAGGGGGGCCAGGGCCAGGGAGGCGAGCGAGGTGCGGTTCATGAGGGCGCCTTTCGGGCGAGGGGAGGGGTCGACTCCCAAGCTACTGCCATCATTCAGGAAAAAAACCCGAAAAAAAAGTCCCTGGGGGCACTTGACGCTTTGACGCAGAGCGTTAGATTGCGCAGTGCGTCAAGCAAGAGATACCCGTCCCAATGCCCAACCTTTTGGAGGTGTGAGATGGCAAGGACCCAGAAGCAGCAGAAGAACCAGAACCTTCAGATCCCGGTGCCCGAGTTCGTGTCCAGCGGCATCGAGAACGGCAAGGCCCGGGTCCAGGACCTCGGCAGCCAGGCCGAGAGCCTGATCAAGGAGTTCTACGAGCGCGGCAACACCGAGCTCGAGAGCGTCCGTGACCGGCTCCACCTCGACGACATGGTCGATCGGGCGCGCGACATCGAGACCCGCACCCGCGACCGCGCCACCGAGATCGCCGACGACTTCGAGGAGCGCCTGCACGACCTGCAGGACAAGGCGCTGGGCTTGGTCGGCCTGGCCTCCCGCGACGAGGTGACCCGCCTCTCCAAGGAGATCGACCGCCTCACCCGCAAGGTGAACGCCCTCGCCAAGCAGCTCAAGGGTCCCGAGACCAAGACCCGGTCGACCAGCACCAAGAAGACCACCACCCGGAAGTCGACCAAGAAGGCGGCCAAGAAGGCCACCCGCTAGGTCCAGGTCTCCACCTGCGCTCCACCGGTTCGCCCGGTGGAGCGCAGGTGCCACTCTCCGCGCACCCGGGGAGTGGACCGCAAGGGCTCCTCGATGAAGATCGAGGGGCCCTTCTTCGTCTGGGGGAGAGTGGGCCCCGTTCTTGACAGGCCCCGAGAAACCCACAAAGAATCCGCAGTGTTGGAAGTAGTGATCCGAAAGGTCGTGCACGATGACGAGAGCTAGGACGAGGGTCTGGGGAGCGCTGGTCCTGCTGGCGGCGGTGGCCTCACCCGCCCGGGCAGACACCTTCCTCAACGGGGTCAACATCACCGGCGTTACCGGGCAGACCTTCGAGAAGGCGACCGTCCGGATCGACGCCAACGGCAACGTCCACATCGACGCGCCCGGCTACGCGGTCGCCGGCGCCAAGGCGGGCGCCGCGCCGGCCGACGGCGGCGCGACCGCCACCGCGCCGGTCACCACCTCCCGGGCGATGAGTGGGCGCTACTACCTCGTCTCCTCCCAGAACGAGGTCGGCGCGACCAGCTACGACATCGACCTCTACATCAACGCGAAGTGGATCCGGAAGCTGCGGGGCGAGGAGTCGCAGGTCGTGGCCGACGTCACCCGCTTCCTGCGCCCCGGTCAGAACAAGATCCTGATCATGGCGAAGAAGAACCTGGCCAAGGGCCTCAAGAGCCGCTCGCCGGGCCACACCTTCCGCGTCGTCCTCGGTGAGGGTGCAGAGGGGGGCAACAACGTGATGATCGAGCGCACCCTGGTCGACTTCAGCGTCAACGCCGCGCAGATGGAGGACATCTCGCGCGAATACACCGTGACGGTGAACTAGATGTTCCAGACCGACCCCCGCATCGGCTTCCTCGACGTGCGCCGCGAGGCGATCGTCTCGATCATCGAGTCGATCAACCACCCCCACATCGGCGTGCCGGGGCACGAGCCCCAGGCCACCCGGGCCACCGTCGTCGGGCTCCGCAACCCCGACAACTCCTTCTCGATCTACATCGCCCTCTACCTCGAGACGGCCGTCGCCAACGTCATCTACGTGAACGACCAGCAGCGCTTCGACGTCCAGGCCTACCCCGAGGTGGAGGCCGAGGCCCTGATGTTCATGGAGAGCATGGGCTTCATGGTCGACAACGCGAACTACCGCAATCTGAGCGGAGAGCAGCAACTCGAGCTGATCGATCGGCTGCCCTGCTTCCACGCCGACACCCGCGCCTGGGCCACCCGCCACGGGCTCATCGCCGAGCCCGCGCCCGCCGCCGCACCGGCGATGGACGAGGACGAGCCCGACGACGACATCCTCGATCTCTCCGAGGCAGCCGTGGTCGGAGAGCTGGTGATCGAGGGGGTCGCCGAGGAGCACATCCCGGCGCTCGAGCCCGACGAGGTCGCCAGGATGGCCCGTCTGCTCGCTTCGTTCTAGATTGCCCACCTTCCTTCCGATCGAAGGCGAGTGATCATGCTGCGCAACCCGTTCGTCCTCCTCACCCTTCCGCTGCTCCTGACCGGCTGTCCGCGAGACCCCGCTGGAGCGCGGATCCACTACGATCTGGGCATCCAGGCCAGCAGCGAGGGCCGGATCCAGGACGCCGTGAAGTCGCTGCGGGAGTCGGTGGAGAAGGATCCCAACTTCCCCGACGCGCGCAACGCGCTCGGTCTGCTCTACCACGTCTCCCTGGCGCGGCCGGATCTGGCCGAGCCGGAGTACCAGAAGGCCCTCGACCTGAAGCCCGAGTACTCGGAGGCCGCGAACAACTACTGCGCGCTCCTCCTCGACCTGAAGCGCTACGGTGAGGCCGAGACCCTCTGCCGCCAGGCGCTCGCGAACGTGCTCTATCCGACGCCGCACCTCGCCCGCGGCAACCTCGCCATGGCGATGTTCCACCAGGGCAGGGTGGAGGACGCCATCACCGAGCTGAAGGCGGCGCTGATCACCCAGCCGAAGTTCTGCGCGGGCTATCGCAACCTGGGCAACATCTACCAGGAGATCGATCAGGCCGGCGCGGCGCTCGGGGCCTACGAGAAGTTCGCCGAGCACTGCCCGGAGAACGCGACGGCCCAGCACCTCCTGGGCGAGGCCCGCCTGCGCACGGGCGACGTCTCCGGCGCCAAGGCGGCCTTCGAGCGCTGCTCGGCCCTGGCCGACACGGGGCTCTCGAGCAACCTCGGGGAGCAGTGCCGGCGCTCGCGCGCGGCCCTAGAGTCGGCGGGCGCGGCCGGGCTCATCGGAGAGTAGCCTTGGCGCTCGGCCCCTACCTGCGCCAGGAGCGCGAGCTCCGGCGCGTGCCGCTGGAGGAGGTCTCCCGGGTGACGCGGATCCCCCGCTCGACCCTCGATCTCCTCGAGGCGGACGAGCTCGTGCGCCTGCCCGGACGGGCCTACATCGTAGGCTACCTGCGCGCCTACGCCTCGGCGGTGGGCCTCGATCCCGAGGAGCTCCTCCTGCGCTACCAGGAGCAGACCGGCGAGACCCCGGCGATGGCGCCCTCCGAGCGGCCGCCGGCCCCGGCCTGGAAGGGCCACGCACCGGTCGTGGCGGCGCTGGTCGTCGCCGGGGGCGTGCTCTACCTCGCCCTGCGCTTCCTCGGCTCCTGACGGAGATGATCACCAGCCGGTCAGAGGCGCTGGTGCTCGGGCTCTCCGACTACGGAGAGGGGCACCGGCTGGTGCGCCTCTTCGACCGGGAGACGGGCCTGGTGAAGGCCTTCGCGCCGGCGGCCCGCAAGTCGCGCAAGCGCTACGGCGGGACGCTCGAGCCCATGGCCCACCTCGAGGTGGTCCTCACTCGCCGCCCCGGCCGGGACCTCCCCTCCCTCGACGAGGCCCGGGTCCTCCACCTGCGCCTGACGCTGCGCGAGCACCTCGAGCGGATCTTCCTGGGCACCTACCTGGTCGAGCTCACCGGGATGATCCTGCGCGAGGACCAGCCCCAGGCCGCCCTCTTCGATCTGCTGGTGGCCGCCCTCGACGGCCTCGACGGGAAGGAGGAGGGGCGGGAGGGGATCCTCTCCCCCTGGGGGCGGATCGCGATGGATCACGCCATCCTCGAGTCCTACGGGGCCGCGCCCCACCTGGCGGCCTGCGCCTCCTGCGGGCGGACGCCCGAGGCCGAGCGCTCCCGCTACTCGGTGCGGGAGGGAGGGCTGTGCTGCCAGCAGTGCCAGCCCCACTGGCTCCCGGACGATCGGACCCTGCTGCGCCGGACGCGGCAGGCGCTCCTGGCGCTGGCGGGGGCGGGGGTCTCGGCGGAGCTGCTGGCGCGCGCCGCCGGGTTGCCGGCCGACGACCTCGAGGCGATCGAGGAGGCGAGGAGGGCCCTGGAGGACACCCTGGAGGCCTTGCTGGGGAGGGCGCCGAAGAGCCGGGCGTTGCTGGACGCCACCCTGCGCTGAGGGAGCGGCGGGGTGGGGGGCGTGCTGGGGGGCGTGCCAGGGGACGCGTCCGTGGACGTGTACGTGTACGGGCCCCGGCCGCTCAGCGACGACGCCGGGCGATCAGCCCGATGCAGCCCAGAAGCACCAGGGCGAAGAGGCTGGCGGGCTCGCCCCGCGGGCTGCTGCAGCTGCAGCCCGGCTCGGGCGAGCTCGCCGGCTCGTCGAGGGCGAGCACGAGATCCTGCTCGCTGCTCCACGAGAGCTCCAGCGGGAGCTGGACCTCGAGGAAGCCCGCGTGGCTGGCGGTGAGGACGTAGCTGCCGGGGACGAGGTCCTCGAAGCGGTAGGTGCCATCGACCGCGGTCGTCGCCGTGCCGGGGGTCGGGCCCGCCAGGGAGAGGGCGGTGTCCTCCCAGCCGCCGACGAGCTGCCCCTCCAGGGCGACGACGCCCGCCAGGGAGATCCGGCGATCGGGATCGGGGGAGAGGGGGATCTCGAGCAGCGTGTCGGCCGCCAGGGAGAGGGTGCGGGTGTCGGGCAGGTGGTCGGTGGCCGAGGTCGTCAGCGTGTAGTCGCCCTCCCGCAGCTGGACCCAGGAGAAGCGGCCGGCGTCGTCGGTGATCACGCTCTGCGTGGCGCCGCCGGCGGCGGGGGTCAGCTCGAGGGTGGCGCCGGCCAGCGGCGTGCCGTCGCTCGCGTCGATCACCCGGCCCTCGAGCAGCAGGCGGTGGTCGGTCATCAGCCGCAGGGTCTGGTCCGGGAGATCCGCGCCGGCCAGGGTGAGGGGCTGGCGGGTCGTGAGGAAGCCCTCCAGGCTGGCGAGGAGGATCACCGGGCCGTCCACCAGCCCGTCGAGGGCGAAGACGCCGGCGGCGTCGGTGAGGGTGCCGCCGGCGCCCTCGAGGATCACGGTCGCGCCCTCGAGGGGCGTGTCGTCCCGGGCGTCGAGGACGGTCCCGGAGATCGTCCGGGTGGCCGGCAGCGCCTCGAGCTCGAGGGCGAGGCCTCCGAGGTCCAGGTCGGCGACGATCAGGTCCATCCCCAGCGGGCGGTGGCCGGGCGCGCTGGCCTGGAGGCGGTAGGTGGTGGCGGGCAGCACCGCCGGGAAGAGGAAGCTGCCGTCGCCGGCGCTGGCCACGACCTGGGTGGCGCGGCCGCTGGCCTGGAGGCTCAGGCGGGCTCCGGCGAGAGCCGGGCCGCCGCTCTCGCTCACGACGCCGGCGACCTGCACCGCCGGGGATCCCGGCGAGAGGGAGAAGTTGCGGGTCTGGTCGCTGCCGAGGATCAGGCCGAGGTCCGCCGCCGCGTAGCCGGGGGCCGAGGCGACGAGGGTGTAGGCGCCGGCCGGGAGCCCGAGGCTGTAGCTGCCCCCGGCGCCGGCGATCGCGCTCCCCTGCCCGGGCACGGCGGTGAGGGTCGCGCCGGCCAGGCCGGCGCCGCTGCCCGCGTCGAGGACGACGCCGTCGAGGGTGAAGAAGAGGGGGCTCCCGTCGAGGACCAGGGGGGAGGGGAGGGCGAGGTCGCCCTCCACCCGGATCGTCTCCACCTGGGAGACGCCGCCGGCCGCCTGGCGGGCCTGGACGCTCCAGGTCCCCTGCTCGAGGGGGCCGAGGCGGAAGTCACCCGCGGCGTCGCTCAGGGCGGCCACCCGCGCGGCGCCGCGGACCGCCTCGACGTCGGCGTGGAGCACGCCGCCGCCCGCGCCGTCCTCCACCCGGCCGCTGACGAAGCGCGCCACCGCGTTCGCCTCGCCCGGGGTGGCTCGCCGGGCGAGGGCCCAGGTGGTGGCCAGCGGCTCGCTGGTCTCGTCGTGGCGCGCTCCGGCCGCGCCGTCGTAGAGCCCGCTGGGCCTCGCCGCCGCGCTGCCGTCGACCGGGCAGGGCCGGACGCAGGGGGTCCGGGCCTCGGCGCCCTCGCCGAGCTCCTTGCGGGCGTGGAGCCCGACCCCGGGGGCGGCCTCGCCGCGGAAGGTGCCGGCCTCGAGCCCGTAGGCGGGCGCCGCACCGCTGGGCGTGGTGTCGACCCGGTCGTCGAAGAGCTCGCCGGCCGCCGGGGCTCCCCAGGTCACGAGGTCCACGTCCTCGACCAGGGCGTCGGTGGCGGCGTGGCGTCCGAGGAGCAGGAACTCGCCGGCGGGATCGAGGGAGGCCGCCGCGTCGATGGCGCCGGCGTGGGTGGGCACCATCTCGGGCACCGCGGGCACGTCGGGCAGGAGCTCGAGGTCGGGGAAGCGCCCGAAGGTGGTGTGGAAGTCGCCGGGCGAGGGCCAGGCGATCACCAGGTAGCCGCCCGCCGGCAGGTGGGCGCCCGGCGGGAAGGCGGCGGTGGCGTCACCGGCCCCGGCCGCGGGCGGCGCGCCGGAGGGGAGCAGGGCGAAGAGCGGATCGTCGGTGAGGAAGAGTCCGTCGAGGGCGAGGGTCGAGGTGCCGGGGTTGTGGAGCTCCACCCAGGAGAGGCTCACCGCGGCGTCCGCGACCTCGGAGAGCTGGGGAGCCTCGAAGGCGGCCTCGTCGACGACCACCCGGGCCATGCCCCGGAGCCGGTCGAGCTCGAAGCGCCCGGGCTGCCAGGGCTCCAGGGTGAGGGTGAAGGGGGCGGGGGAGACGCCGTCGGCGGCGAAACCCCAGCCATCCGCGCCCAGCTCCAGGCTCCGGTCGATGGCGTTGCTGCCCGCCGCGCCGACGCTCCACTCCAGCTCGTCGGTGGGATCGAGGGGGAGGGGGAGGGTGATGCTGGTGGTGTCCAGCCCATCCCCCGCCAGGGCGTCGGGGGCCTGGCCGTCGTCGAGCAGGCGGGTCCCGGGGCCGGCCGGGTTCCAGGGGATCCCGCCGAGGTGCCGCTGGAAGCCACCCTGGGCGAGGAAGGCGACGGGGCGGCGCAGGGTGGGGTCGGTGGCCAGCCCGCTGGTGAAGGAGTCGGCCAGCCCGGGCTCCGGCCCGAAGCCCGCGGGCGCGGTCGGGGTGAAGCGGAACTCGAGGGTGCGGGCCTGCTCGTCGGGCAGGTCGACGCGCATCGGCGAGCCGTCGGCCTGGCCCACGGCGCCCGCGGCGAGGGTGGCGCCCTCGGGGAGCACCAGCCAGCGCAGGGTGCGGGGGCCGGGCAGGGCCGCGGCCGCGAAGGAGACCGAGGCGGTGAAGACGCCGTCCCCCGCCACCGCGTCGGCGCCGGTGCCGTCGTCCACCAGGGGGATCGCCGCGGCCTCGACCCAGGCTCCGAGCTCCGGGGTGTCCCCGATCAGGCGGTGATCCTGGGCCAGCAGGGGGCCGGGCAGCAGGCAGAGCAGGCCCAGGGCCGGCAGGAGACTTCGGTGCAGGTGGATCCCCCTTCTCACGCTCGTCATCGCAGGGCTGACTCTACCCCAATCGGGAGGTCGGGAGTGGACCGGCGCCGGGCGCCGGGAAGGGCCCCGCAGAGGCCAGGATCGGGCTCTCCGGGGCGAGTCCGTGTTTCGCGGCGGACCGCCGTGAGTCGCTTGACGATCCCTCGGGCCGAGGGTAGGTTCCGGCGCCCGAGGGAATCCATGTATTTTCAAGACCTTATCACTTCTCTGACCCGCGCCTGGCTGGACCACGGCTGCCTCCTGATGCAGCCCTATGACGTGGAGGTCGGCGCCGGGACGATGAACCCCGCGACCTTCCTCCGGGTCCTCGGTCCCGAGCCCTGGAACGTGGTCTACGTCGAGCCCTCCCGCCGGCCCGCCGACGGCCGCTACGGCGAGAACCCCAACCGGCTCTACCAGCACCACCAGCTCCAGGTGATCCTCAAGCCGAGCCCCAAGAACGTCCAGCAGCTCTACCTCGACTCGCTGGCGGCGATCGGCATCGTCCCCGAGGAGCACGACCTGCGCTTCGTCCACGACGACTGGGAGTCGCCCACCCTCGGCGCCTGGGGCCTCGGCTGGGAGGTCTGGTGCGACGGGATGGAGATCACGCAGTTCACCTACTTCCAGCAGGCCGGCGGCTACGACTGCAAGCCGGTGGCCGTGGAGCTGACCTACGGCCTCGAGCGGATCTGCATGTACCTGCAGGAGAAGAAGAACGTCTTCGACATCGAGTACGCGAAGGGCGTGACCTACGGGGAGATCTTCCACCGCAACGAGGTGGAGCAGACCCGCTACGCCTTCGACGAGGCGGACACCGACCTGCTCTTCCAGAGCTTCGAGGCCAGCGAGAAGGAGGCCCGGCGGCTGCTCGAGGTCGAGCTGCCCATCCCGGCCTACGACCACGCGCTGAAGTGCTCGCACCTCTTCAACATGCTCGACGCGCGCGGCGCCATCTCGGTGACCGAGCGCGCGGGCTACATCCAGCGCGTGCGCGGCGTGGCGCGCGGCTCGGCCAAGGTCTGGCTCGAGGTGCGCGAGTCACTCGGCTTCCCGCTGCTGCACGCCGGCGCCGCCGCCGGGAGCGAGGAGGCCGACCATGCCTAGCCTGCTGCTGGAGATCGGGAGCGAGGAGCTCCCCGCCGCCTTCGTCGATCCGGCCCTCGAGGCCCTCCGCGCTTCCATCGATCGCGCCCTCGACGAGGCGCGCCTCGCCCACTCCGAGGTGGTCGTCCACGGCACGCCCCGGCGCCTGACCGCGATCGTCGCCGAGGTCGCCGACCGGCAGCCCGACGAGTCCAAGGTCGTGACCGGGCCGCCGGAGCGGGCCTCCTTCGACGCCGAGGGCAAGCCCACGAAGGCCGCCGTCGGCTTCGCCAAGGGGCAGGGCGTCGAGGTCGAGAGCCTCGAGATCGTCGACACGCCGAAGGGGCGCTACGTCGCCGCCAAGGTCGAGTCCGTCGGCGTCGCCGCCGACGAGGTGCTGCCCGGCCTCCTCCAGGGCGTCGTCGCGGGCCTGCCCTTCAAGAAGTCCATGCGCTGGGGCGAGGGCGAGCAGAGCTTCGCCCGGCCGGTGCACTGGATCTGCGCCCGCTTCGGCGGGAAGAACGTGAAGTTCTCCTTCGCCGACGTGGAGAGCGGCTCGAAGACCTACGGTCACCGCTTCCATGCGCCCGCGGCCATCACCCTGCGCTCCGCGAAGGGCTACCTCGACAAGCTTCGGGAGGCGAAGGTCCTCGCCGATCCCGACGAGCGCGAGGCGGCCGTGCAGGCCGCGGTCGAGGCAGCGGTGAAGGCGGCCGACCCCGCGCACCGGGTCCGGGAGGACGCGGCGCTGCGCCGGGAGGTCACCCACCTGGTGGAGTGGCCGGTGGCCATCGTCGGGCACTTCGACGAGGCGCACCTCGATCTGCCCCGCGAGGTGCTGATCTCGGAGATGCGCGAGCACCAGAAGTACTTCGCCGTCGAGCGCGTGAGCGACGGCGCCCTCGTCCCCTCCTTCGTGGCGGTCTCCAACACCGAGGTGCGGGATCCCGCGGTGGCGCGCAAGGGCTACGAGCGGGTGCTCTCCGCCCGCCTCGCCGACGCGCGGCACTTCTTCGACACCGACCGCAAGAACACCCTCGAGTCGAGGATGTCCTCCCTGGAGCGGGTCGTCTTCCAGAAGAAGCTGGGGACCGTGGCCCAGAAGGCCGAGCGGATCCGCGCCCTGGCGGTCTGGCTCGCCTCCAAGCTCGGCCTCGAGTCGGTCCAGCCGGTGGTGGACCGCGCCGCGACCCTGGCCAAGGTGGACCTCGTCACCGGCATGGTGGGCGAGTTCCCCGAGCTGCAGGGCATCATGGGCCGCCACTACGCGACCCTCGGCGGTGAGAGCGAGGCCGTGGCCCTCGCGATCGAGGAGCACTACCTGCCCCGGCACGCGGGCGACCGCCTGCCCACCGAGTCGGCGGGCGCCCTGGTCGGCCTCGCCGACCGCTTCGACAGCCTGGTCGGGCTCTTCGGGATCGGCAAGCCGCCCACCGGCACCGCCGATCCCTTCGGCCTGCGCCGCGCCTGCCTGGCCATCGTCAACGTGGTCCTCGACCGGGGCTACCGGATCGATCTCGGGGCCTGCATCGAGGAGGCGGCCAAGCTGCACAAGGACACCCTCACGGTGCCCCTCGACGAGCTGAAGGCGGGGATCCTCGACTTCTTCCGCGGCCGGCTGCGCCACGCCTGGGCCCAGGAGTATCCGGTGGACGTGGTCGAGGCCGTGCTCTCGGCCGGCTTCGGCGACATCCTCTCCGCCCGGGAGCGGGTCGAGGCCCTCACCGGCATCAAGGAGCGCCCGGAGTTCGACGCCCTGGCCGTCGCCTTCACCCGGGCCGCCAACATCGTCGCGAAGGCGCCGACCATCGACGCCCCCGAGGTGGACACCAGCCTCTTCGAGGACGACTCCGAGGCCCGGCTCTGGAAGCAGGGCATGGCCGTCCGCGAGAAGGTGGAGGCGGCCTACGCCCGCCACGACTACCGGTCGGCCTTCCAGGAGATGGTCACCCTGCGGGATCCCGTCGACGCCTTCTTCGAGAAGGTGCTCGTCATGGCGGAGGACGCCCGGGTGCGAGACAACCGCCTCCTCCTCCTCACCGGCATCGCGCTGCTCTTCGACGGCGTGGCCGACTTCTCCCAGATCCAGACCAACTCCTGATCTCCCACACCATCTCCAAGCTGGCCGCTCGCATGTCTTGCTGGCCGGCACAACCTGCAGAGGCAACTCATGGCTCAGAAGCACGTCTATTCGTTCGGTGGCGGTAAGACCGAGGGCAACGGCACGATGAAGGACATCCTCGGTGGCAAGGGCGCCGGCCTGGCCGAGATGGCCAAGGCGAAGATCCCGGTCCCGCCGGGCTTCACCATCACCACCGGCACCTGCCTCGAGTTCGACCGGACCAAGACCCTCTCGCCGGCCGTGAAGAAGGAGATCCTCGAGGCGGTGGCCTCGCTGGAGAAGCGCACCGGCAAGGAGTTCGGCGGCGGCAAGAACCCGCTGCTGGTCTCCGTTCGCTCCGGCGCGAAGGTCTCCATGCCGGGCATGATGGACACCATCCTGAACCTCGGCCTCACCGACGAGACCGTCGAGGCCCTCGCCGCGAAGACCAACAACCCGCGCTTCGCCTACGACTCCTACCGCCGCTTCCTGCAGATGTTCGGTGACGTGGTCCTCGGCGTGGAGCACCACGACTTCGAGCACGAGCTGGCCAAGTCCCGGAAGAAGTACAAGGCCAAGACCGACGCGGACCTCTCCGAGAAGGCGCTGCGGGAGCTGGTCGAGACCTACAAGAAGCTCATCTGGAAGACGACCGGCAAGAGCTTCTCGCAGGACCCCAAGACCCAGCTCTTCCAGTCCATCGAGGCCGTCTTCGGCAGCTGGAGCAACCCGCGGGCCATCACCTACCGGCGGCTCAACGAGATCCCGCACGACATCGGCACCGCCTGCAACGTGCAGGCGATGGTCTTCGGGAACCGGGGCGACACCTCGGGCACCGGCGTGGGCTTCACCCGCGACCCGGCCACCGGTGAGCGCTACCTCTACGGCGAGTTCCTGATGAACGCCCAGGGCGAGGACGTGGTCGCGGGCATCCGCACCCCGCAGCCCCTGCTCCACCTCAAGCAGGTGATGCCCAAGGCCTTCAAGCAGCTGGCCGAGATCGCCGAGAACCTCGAGCGCTACTACAAGGACATGCAGGACTTCGAGTTCACCATCGAGGACGGTGAGCTCTTCATGCTGCAGACCCGCTCGGGCAAGCGCACCGGCCTCGCCTCGGTGCGCATCGCCACCGAGATGGTGGACGAGGGCCTGATCACCAAGAAGATGGCGGTGCAGCGGGTCGAGCCGACTCAGCTCCTCCAGCTCCTCCACCCGGTCTTCGATCCGGCCGCCCGCAAGAAGTACGGCGTCGACGCCAAGGGGCTGAACGCCTCTCCCGGCGCCGCCTCCGGTGAGGTGGTCTTCACCGCCGACGAGGCCGTGGCCCGCACCGAGAAGGGCAAGGCCGTCGTCCTGGTGCGCCAGGAGACCAGCCCCGAGGACATCCACGGCATGGCCGTCGCCAAGGGCGTGCTCACCGCCGCCGGCGGCATGACCTCCCACGCCGCCGTCGTCGGCCGCCAGATGGGCAAGCCCTCGGTCGTGGGCTGCGACGCCCTCCGGATCGACATGGCGAAGGGCACCCTGCGCATCGGCGGCAAGACCCTGCGCCAGGGCGACCCCATCTCCATCGACGGCACCACCGGCGAGGTGATCTGCGCCGCGCTGCCCACCACGCCCTCCGAGGTGGTGCAGGCCATCCAGGGCAACAAGGCCGCCCGGAAGAAGCCCCTCTTCAAGGTCTACGACAAGCTGATGAGCTGGGCGGACGAGTACCGCAAGCTGAAGGTCCGGGCGAACGCCGACAGCGGCGTCGACGCGCGGCGGGCCGTGGGCTTCGGCGCCGAGGGCATCGGCCTCTGCCGCACGGAGCACATGTTCTTCGAGGAGGACCGCCTCCCTTGGATGAAGAAGATGATCCTCTCCGAGTCGGACAAGGAGCGGGCCGCCTGCCTCAAGAAGATCCTGCCGATGCAGCGCAAGGACTTCACGGCCATCTTCAAGGAGATGGGCGGGCGTCCGGTGACCATCCGCCTCCTCGACCCGCCGCTGCACGAGTTCCTGCCCCGGCACGACGAGCTGAAGGTCGAGATCGCCGTGATGAAGGCGACCAAGAAGAAGAAGAACAAGGACGGCGTGCCCCTGGCCGAGCTCGAGGCCCTGCTCGAGCGGGTCGAGGAGCTCTCCGAGTTCAACCCCATGCTGGGCTGGCGCGGCTGCCGCCTCGGCCTGCTGGTGCCCGAGATCATCGAGATGCAGGCGCGGGCCATCTTCGAGGCCGCGGTGCAGGTGAAGCAGAAGGGCATCGACGTGAAGCCCGAGGTGATGATCCCCCTCGTCGGTGAGGCCCGCGAGCTCGCCCACCAGCGGGCCATCGTCGTCCGGGTCGCCCAGGAGGTGCTGGCCAAGAAGAAGGTGAAGCTCGCCTACCAGGTCGGGACCATGATCGAGGTGCCCCGCGGCGCCCTGCTGGCGGACGAGGTCGCCAAGGAGGCCGAGTTCTTCAGCTTCGGGACCAACGACCTGACCCAGATGACCTTCGGCTTCAGCCGCGACGACGCCGGCAAGTTCCTCTCCGCCTACGTGGAGAAGGGCATCCTGCCGCGCGACCCCTTCGTCTCGGTGGACGTCGAGGGCGTGGGCCAGCTCATGAAGATGGCCGTGGCCAAGGGCCGCGGCACCCGCCCCAACATGAAGTGCGGCATCTGCGGCGAGCACGGCGGTGAGCCGCGCAGCGTCGCCTTCTGCCACTCCATCGGCCTGAACTACGTCTCCTGCTCGCCCTTCCGGATCCCGGTGGCGCGGCTGGCGGCGGCGCAGGCCAACCTCGCCGAGAAGGCCGCGGCCAGGAACGGCGTGAAGAAGGGCAAGGCCAAGAAGGCCGGCAACGGCAAGCGTGCGGAGGCCCGTGCGTGAAGAAGCCGCGCTCTGTCGCCGGTGGACTGCTGCTCCTCCTCCTGGGGATCCTGATCTCCGGAGGGGCGAGCGGCTGCGCCTTCGACCGCCCCCGGGACCCTCAACCCGACGGGACGCTGCGGCTCCCGGGTGCGCTGGGGACCTCCGGCGACGGGCGCCTGCTCTACGTGGTGGGGACCAACTTCGACGCCCAGTACGGCACCGGCGCCCTCCAGGCCTACGACCTGGAGTTCTGCGACACCGCGATCAACGGCGCCGCGATCTGGCCGGTCTCCATCGATCCCGCCGACGCGATCGTCGGCGAGGTCCAGATCGGCTCCTTCGGGGGCCAGCTGGCCCGGGGCACGAACGCCAGCGGCGGTGAGCGCCTCTTCGTCCCCCTGCGGGGGACGGGCACGGTCGCGGCGGTGGACGTCGACGCCACCACCGGCGCCCTGCGCTGCGTCCTCCCCGAGGGGACCAGCGCCGGCGAGATCGGCGCGGCCTGCGACCGCGTCGAGGTCGCCCTCGAGCTCCCGAACGGGAACCTCGTCGACGATCCCTACGGGGCGGTCGCCGCCGGTGAGCACCTCTGGGTGAGCAGCCTCACCTCGCAGTTCGTCGATCCCGAGGATCCGGAGGGGGAGGTGGCCTCCTACTTCGCGCGCCTCGGGGTGGACGCCCCGGTGGAGCCGACGATCCTCTCCGCCAACCGGATGATGCCTCGCGAGCTGCGCCTCGATCAGTACGGCCGGATCTGGGCCGTCGGTCAGGCCGTCTCCGGGAGCTCCGCCATGGCCGAGCTGCGGGTCTACGACCCGGCGAGCTTCGCGCTGGGGCTGGAGGGCGCGAGGAACTTCTCCATCGCCGGCGCGGCCGGCGGAGGGGAGGCCCGCGGCCTGCGCTTCTCCACCGACGGCGAGTTCCTCTACGTCATCACCCGGCGGCCGGACCGCCTGCTGATCTTCGGCCGGAGCGGCTCCTTCGGCACGGAGTCCCTGACCCTGCGCGGCTCGGTCTCGCTGCCGAGCTCGCCGGCCGCCCTCGAGCGCCTCTCGCGCCCCGCGCCCCTCGGGGACCTGGTGGTCGTCACCGGCAACGACCCCGACGCCCTGGTCGTCATCGATCCCCAGCTCCAGGAGATCGTCGGCCTCCTCGACGGCACCCACTGCGACGCCTCCGGGGTCTGCCCGCAGGGCAGCCGCAGGGCAGGGGAGCGGGCCGCCGTACGGGATCCCGGCGAGCGGCCCTTCGGGGTGCTGGCCGTCCCTCAGGCTTCCGGCTACCGCCTCTGGGTCTCGACCTTCGGGCTGGCCTCGACCGAGGCCGGAGGCCTGCTGGCCATCGATCTTCGCGACCCGGCCCGGCCGTGGGAGCTGACCGTGGTGGCCGAGATCGCCACCCCCGTGGAGGAGGCAGAGTGATGCCCGCCCGGAAGAAGGCCCTCGTCCTGCTCCTCCCGCTGCTGCTCCTCACCGGCGCCTGCAAGAAGGAGGAGCCGCCTCCGCCTCCCGGGGACCTCGCCGGCCCCACCGCCGTGGCCGCCGTCGGAGACCGCGTCTTCGTCACCTCGCCGGTGGACGACGGGCTGCGGGTGATGATGGCCGCCGGCTCGGTGGCCTCCGAGGGCTGCAGCGAGGACTCCGACTGCGGGGGAGGGCAGTACTGCGAGGCGAACCAGTGCATCCGCGCCGTGGAGGAGGTCCTGCGCGCGCCGGATCCTCTCTTCTCCCTCATCATCCCCGCCCTGCGGGCGCCCGGGCGGCTCCTCTCCCTGCCCGGCGCGGCGGGCGAGCGCTCCCTCCTCGTGGTGAGCAGCGAGACCGACGCCCAGCTGCGCTTCATCGACGCGGACGTCGAGGCCCTCCTGCCCCTGGGCCTGCCGGTGCCGCTGGCGGGCCGGGCCGTGGCCCTGGCCTCCTCCGAGGTCACCGGGGAGATCTATGCCCTCCTCGACGGGCCCGAGCTGGGCGGCGGCGTGACCGCCCCCTCGGCGGTGGCGCGCCTCGCACCCGAGGCGGGCCTCCGCACCCCCGGCGAGACCTTCGGCCGGGCACCGGCGGTGGTCGCCGACCTCTGGCCCCTGCCCCTGCGGGGCCTCGACCTGGCGGTGAGCGAGGCCGGCGGCGAGACCACCCTCTGGGGGGCCAGCGCGGAAGGTGCCGAGCTCGTCCAGCTCTTCCCGGCCGACGGCCGGCAGCAGCGCCTCTCCATCCCCGGCGAGCTCGCGCTCCTGCGGGCCTCGCCCCCGGCCAGCTTCGATCCGGGCTTCGCCACCGCGGGGGAGCGTCTCTTCGGCCTCACGGCCGACGGCCGCTCGCTCCTCTTCTTCGAGGGCGGCAGCGGCGCGGTGGTGGCCGAGCTCTCGAGCGGCGGTCAGGTCTTCCCGGTGCCCATCGCGGGGACCGTCTCGGATCTCACCGTCGCGGCCGACGTCAGCCTGACCCTGCCCCGGAAGACGGCGGAGGAGGAGGGTGAGGTCGTCGAGCTGCCCTGGCTCCTGGTCCTCTCGATGGTCAACGGCGACGCCCTCCTGGTCGACGGCCTCTCCGGGCGCACCATCGACGCCGATGGCGACCAGAGCGTGACCCCCGTGGTCCAGGCCCTGCGTCCCGGGGCCGACGACTCTTCCGCGCCCCGGATCGTGGAGATCGACAACCCGGACCACGACCCGGCCAATCCCTCCTCCGCCGCCCGGATCCCGAACATCACGCTCACGGCGGGCGTGACCCGCTCGCGCAACTGGACCCTCGCCTGGCGGGGCCTGGTGCCGGCCCAGAACGGGCTCCTGGGCCTCCTGCGGGAGAGCGGCGCGGCCGTCGAGCTCGTGCCCACCGACCCCTCGGTCGATCTCCTCGCCGACGCGCGGGTGGGAGACCAGGTCGAGATCCTCACCCAGCTCGAGGTGCCCGAGGGCTGCACCTCCCTGACCGGGCGGCTCTTCCTGGTGGACACCGTCGCGGCCGACGCCCTGGGCCTCCGCCCCAAGGGGAGCGCCTCGCTGCCGGACGCCGCCTGCGTTTTGAGCCCCCTGCGCTACCGGATCCGGAGCGCCGAGTTCCTGATCACCGCCTCGGGCCTCTCCGAGACCTTCCGCGCCTCGCCCGGCGAGACCTTCACCTACGCCGGCGAGCCCTACCTGGCCACGGCCCCGGCCGGGCCAGCCTTCGCGGTCGAGCTCGAGGCGGGGCAGAGCGACCTCGAGGACGGGGCCACCCGCCTCATCGAGGTGCTCGGCGGCGCCGATCCCTGGCGGATCGACCCCGGGAACATCCTGGGCTCCACGGCGCGCTTCCCCGGAACGCCGGCGGTCTTCGCCGGCCGAGAGGGGGCGCCGGAGTCGGCCCGGGCCTACCTGCCCTTCCCGGGCAGCCACGCCGTCTTCGCCTTCGACCTCTTCACCGGGGCCGGCAAGACCGCCATCCGCTAGGAGCCTCGTTGACAGCCCCGGAGGGTGGATCTATCGTTCGGCCGCAATCTTGATTGAGCAATCAATCATTTCCTAACCGGCTGAAAAGAGGAGCCAACCATGGCCGACTCCTGCAAGCAGTACTTCGACGAGATTCTCCCCGCGAAGCTCTCCGCCCACCCCGAGCTGGCCGAGAAGGTCGGCGCGATCTACCAGTTCAAGATCACCGGTGAGGGTGGCGGCGACTGGACCGTGGACCTCGTCAAGAACGAGGTGCGCGAGGGTGACGACGCCGACGCCAAGTGCACGGTGACCGTGGCCGACGCCGACTTCCTCAAGGTGATCGATGGATCCCTCAACGCCCAGATGGCCTTCATGAGCGGCAAGCTGAAGATCGGCGGGGACCTCTCCCTGGCCATGAAGCTCGGCGAGGTCCTCAAGGCCTGAGTCCGTTTTCTCGGTGAGCACGCCGGGAGGTCCGACCATGAAGCTCAAGGTGCTGGACCTCTCGCGCCTGCTGCCGGGTCCCTTCGCCTCCCAGATCCTCGCGGATCTGGGGGCCGAGGTCCTCAAGGTCGAGGACCCCCTCGGCGGTGACTACCTGCGGTGGATGCCACCCCTGAAGGGCTCGACCTCGGTGCTCTTCGCGGCGCTGAACCGCGGGAAGCGCTCCCTGGCCCTCTCGTTGAAGAGCGAGGCGGGAAGGGAGGTCTTCCTCGACCTGCTGCGCCAGGGCTGGGACATCGTCCTCGAGTCCTTCCGGCCCGGGGTGATGGACCGCCTCGGCCTCTCCGAGGCCCTGCTGCGCGCAGCCGCGCCCGGGCTCATCCTCTGCTCGATCAGCGGCTTCGGCGCCGAGGGCGAGGACGCGCCGCGGGCGGGCCACGATCTGGGCTACATCTCCCGGGCGGGCGTCGCGCACCTCCTGGGCCGCGCCGGTGAGGCCCCCGTGGTCCCCGGCGTGCAGATCGCCGATCTGGCCGGCGGCGCCTACCCGGCGGCGTGTGGCATCCTCGCCGCCGCGCTGCAGCGGGAGCAGACGGGGGAGGGGGCGCACCTCCAGATCTCCATGACCCACGCCGCCGCCTCGCTGCTCACCGCGGGCTTCGCCGGCGCCACCGGCGGGGGAGAGCCCCTGGCCCGGGGGGAACTGGTCCTGGGGGGTGGGGCGCCCTGCTATGGCTTCTACGCCTGCGCGGACGGCAAGCAGCTGGCCGTGGCCGCCCTCGAGCCCCAGTTCTGGGAGCGCTTCTGCGCCGCGCTGGAGCTGCCCGAGCTCTCGGGGCGCGGCCTCGATCGGGGGGAGGCCGGGGCCGAGGTCCGCGCGACCCTGGAGGCCCGCTTCGCCACGAAGCCCCAGGCCGAGTGGGAGGCCTTCTTCCGGGAGCACGACTGCTGTGTCGAGCCGGTGCGGGAGGGGTTGGAGGCGCTGGACGATCCGTATCTGGGGTTGCGCGAGCGGATGGTCTCCGCCCGCCTGCCGGGGGAGGAGGAGGCGCTGGAGGTGCTCCCCACGCCGCTGGCCGATCCGGCCACGGCGCCGACCGAGGTGCCGGGGTTGGGGGAGCACACCGGGGAGGTCTTGCGATCCCTTGGCTACGATGCGGACCGAATCGAAGCTCTGGCGACCGAAGGGGTCATCGGGGGCGCCTAGGGAATCGCGGGAGAAGCCGTGCACGTGCACGTGGACGTGCAGGCACCCCGATGCTAGCGGGAGCTCCGAGATCGAGACCCGGAATCCCGCGGAAGGAGTCGACCGCCGGCAGCGCTATCCCGGCCAGCTGGCCGGGCGCTGGCGGCGGGCAGCGGGGAGGGGTCCCTCGGGCTCGAGCAGGGGGGCGCGGGGGGAGCGAGACGCTCCCCCCTTTTAAAGGAAGTCACCCCGGACGACGCGGGTTCAGGCATCGTGCCGGGGCGGTGGGCTTCCTTCCCGATCCGAAGCCTACCGCCGTAACGGCGCCTGTCACTTTTTTTACCCTTCGCCCGATATGTGGGTGGGTGTCAGTGGGTGTGGGCGAAGTGGCGCAGCCGCTCGATCTTCTCGGCCTCGCTGGGCTCCTTGCCCGTGAGCTGCCAGGGGGGCAGGTGGCGCGCGCCGGGGCGCCGGGGGCCGCTCTCGAAGGTCTTCGGGGCGGTGTAGCCGCCGCCGTCGGCGTCGACGAAGAGGGCGTTGGTGAAGGCGATGGGCGGGCTCTCGTCGAGGATGACCGGGAAGCCGGTGGCGGCGGCGCCGCGGACCACGACCACGTACCAGGCGTCGGCGGTGGGGTTCGCGGTGAAGGTCCGGCTGATCACGTAGCGCCGGTGGGGCGCGGCCGGATCACTGATGCCCGCGCCGAGGACCGGGGTCTCCGTCGAGAGATCGACGGTGGCGGTGAAGGTCGGGGTGGGCAGGTCGGCCATCTGGGCGTAGGGCACCGCGTCGAAGCCGTCGATGTTGGAGTAGACCTCGATGGCGTCGAAGGTCATCCAGGTCGGGATCTGCACCTCGACGCTCAGGGTCACCGCGTCACCGGGGGCGGCCAGGGTGAGGGTGCCGCCGACGCCGGTGGTGTCGCCCGCGGGGTTGCTGGCCGTGAGGCCGACGAAGGGGCCGGTGGTGCCGATGGCCCGGCCGGCGTTGAGGTTCGCGATGAACTCGGCCTCGTCGAAGGTCTGCGGGGTCTCGGTGGCGGGCGTCACGGCGACGTAGGTCAGGGGGTTGCCCATGTCGCCGGCGTAGGCCTTGTGGGTGTCGCTCACGGCGGTGGCGGTGCGGGCGAGGCCCCGCTGGTGCAGCGCGATCCAGTCGGCGAAGCGCGGCGCGAAGTCGCCGAAGCTGCGGCCGTTGAGGATCTCCATGGCGGTGAAGCCGTCGTCGAAGAGGCCGGTGTCGTCCCCGTTCACGATGCTCGTGGACATGTGGAGGTAGGCCGGATCGGTGGCGGTCTTGCCGGTGGCGAAGTCCATGCCGATGGAGGTGAAGTAGCCCAGGCCGCCGCGGGGGTGGTTGAGCTGGACGACCTTCTCGGTGGGGCCGGGCATGTCCTTGAGGAGCTGGAAGACGGTGCCCGGCGAGTGGGTCTCGGCCTCGCCGTTGCCCCAGTCGAGGGCGCCGCCCTGCACCTCGGCGGGATCCTCGAAGAGGGGGAAGGCGTTCACGTGACCCCAGTCGAAGGTGGTCATCTCCTGGCCGACGATCGTCTTCATCACGCCGTCGGCGCCGGCCTGGGTGACGTAGGGCGCCCAGTCGGTGATGAAGTCGTGGTCGGTGGCGACCATGATCTCGACGTTCTCGGCGACCATCGAGGCGACGCGGTCGAGGTGGAGGATGGGGGCGTCGGGGCTGTTCACGCCGTGGACGTGGAGATCGGAGCTGATCCAGCCGGTGGTGTCGATGACCCGGTCGAGCTCGGCCTCGACGGTGACCGGGGTGCCGACCGCGGCGGTGATGGTGTGCTGGCCGGTGGGCCAGTCGGCCGGGAAGGTCGAGTACTCGATGCCGCGGCTGACCACCACCTGGTAGTCACCCGGAGGCACCTGGAAGGTGAGGGTGCCGGTGGCGGGGATCCAGCCGATGTGCTGCACGTTCAGGGGCCAGCCGTCGTAGTCGACGTCCCGGAAGCGGCGCCCGGTGGAGCGCAGGGGCTTGGGGCAGGCGGCGGGGCAAATGAGGGTCACCTTGCCGGGCATGAGGTTGCCGGCCCGATCCCTCGCGTTGACGGTGACCGTCGCGGTCTCGGCGACGGTGAGGGCGGGCGTGAGGGTGTCACCGCCGGCCACCGTGAGATCGACGGTGTTGGAGTAGGGGAAGCCCGGGGCGTCGACCTGCAGGGTGTAGCTGCCCGCGGCGAGCCGGCCCGAGAATGTGCCGTCGCTCTCGACCATGAAGCCGGAGACCGGGAGGCTGCCGTCCAGGACGGAGACCCGGGTGTTGGCGGGGATGCCGCCGGGGATGGTGACGGTGCCGTTCACCTGGCCCAGGCTCGAGCCGAGGTTCGCCTCGTACTCGGCGGTGACGCCGGCGAGGTCGCGGGCGACGACGAAGTCGCGGATGATCACGTCCTGCTCACCCGGCTGGAGCTCGACGGCGCCGGAGGGGAGGGTGGCCGGGCGCTCGGTGCCGGTGAAGTCGAAGAGGCTCTCGCCGCCGAGGAGCACGCTGGTCGTGCCCGAGATGGTCATCGCCATGTTGGGCAGGCCGCGCTCACCGAAGACATCGACCGGGAGCCAGCCGTAGGCCGTCTCGGGGGTGACGTGGGCCAGGTAGAGGTCGGCGGCCTCGGGGACCAGGTCCGGGTAGCCGAAGCGGCCGCCGCTGTTGCGGGCGGGGTTGAAGAGGGTGGCGTAGCCGCCCCGCGCGAACTGCTCGACGACGAAGAGGGGGTAGGCCGCCGCGCTGTCGTTGCGGAAGACCGTGACCATCCGCACCTTCGTGGCCCCGGGATCGAGGATGTAGAAGGTGGTGATGTTCAGGTCCATGTCGAGGTCGGGATCGACCCAGACCTTGCCCAGGGCCCCCAGCGCGTTCTCGAGCAGGTAGGGGACGTTGAGGATGTCGTTGAGGGTGTCGGTGCCGGCCACGGCGAGCACGGCGCTGCCGCCCTCGCTGCCGTCGCGGAAGACCTTCACCTCGTTGACCTTCAGGGTCCGCCCGAAGTTGATGAGGAAGAAGAGCTCGTCGAAGCCGTCGGCGTCCTCTTCTCCGGCGCCCCGGACGATGTCGGCGTCGAGGATGTTCCCGCCCCAGGGGGAGATGCCGGCCGAGCGGTTGGCGCCCTGGACCACGACCCGGATCTTGTCGTTCTGGAGGATGTAGTCACCGGCCCGACCCTGGGCGGCGACGCCGCCGATGAGGTCGGCCTCGGTGGCCTGCTTCGCCGAGGCGCCGGTGCCGGCCTCGGTGACGTGGGCGGTGATGTCGAGGCAGACGCCGGTGAAGTTCTCGCAGGGATCGTCACCGCCGCCGCCGCCCTTCTTGGGGCAGCTCGCGACGAGGGCGAGCGGGGTGATGACGATTGCGGCGATCAGGAGCTGAAGGTGGCGGCGCATTTGTTTCCCTCCGGGGCGCGCAAAATTCGGTGCGTCACTCTATCGGGGCAGAGATCGAAGTTCCACCCGTGCTAAGCCTCTTCGAAACGATGCCCGCCGCCGTCCCAGAGGGCCCCCTGGCCCTGCCCTTCGACTGCCGCTGGGGGGAAGCCCTCCTGGTGTGGAGCCCGGCGGGGATCCACGAGCTCTACCTGCCCGATCCGCTCGCCTCGCGGCGGCGGCGGCAGGCACCGGCGAGGCAGCCCCGGACGATCGCCGACGAGGCCGGCGCCCGCCACCGGCCGCCGATCGTCAGCCGCCGGCGGGCCGGGGCGATCGCCCGCGCGATCGCCGATCGGATCGCCGGCCACCTCGAGGGCGAGCTGGACGACTTCCTCGACCTCGAGCTGATCTACCCGGAGAAGGCCACGCGCTTCCGCCTGGCGGTCTGGGAGGCGGCCCGGCGGGTCCCCCCCGGGCTCGTGCTCTCCTACGGGGAGCTGGCCGAGGAGGTGGGGCGGCCGGGGGCAGCCCGGGCCGTGGGCACGGCCATGAAGGAGACCCCCTTCCCCCTGCTCGTGCCGGCCCACCGGGTGATCGGCGCCGGGCGGCGGCCCGGGGGGTGGACCGGCCCGGGAGGGGTGAGCCGCAAGCTGGCGCTCCTGGAGATCGAGGGGGTCGATCTCCTCGGCTAGTCGAGTCTGCTAGGCTCGAAGCCCTCGTGAAGGCGCTCTTCCCCTATCACCACCCCGAGGACCGCCCGCGCGCCGAGCGCTGGCGCCGCAACCTCGGCGCCTTCGTCGCCGACAGCGGCTTCCGCTCCCTGGCCCACCTCTCCGGGCGCCTGCCCATGGCGCGCCCCGAGTGGCACGGGCTCGGCCGGGTCACGGACGTGGCCTATCGCCAGGAGAACCGGCCCGAGTTCCGGCTCGACATCTACCGCCCGCGGGTCGCGGGCCCACACCCGGTCGTCTTCTACGTCCACGGCGGCGGCTTCCGGATGCTCTCCAAGGACAGCCACTGGCTGATGGGGCTGCTCTTCGCGCGCCGCGGCTACCTCACCTTCAACGTGAGCTACCGGCTGGCGCCAGCGCACCCCTTCCCGGCGGCCATCGAGGACGTCTGCCTCGCCTACCAGTGGGTGGGCCGGAACCTCGAGGCCTGGGGCGGCGATCCGGGGCGGGTGGTCGTCGCCGGGGAGTCGGCGGGCGGCAACCTCGCCCTGGCCCTGACCCTCGCCGCGACCCAGCGGCGTCCCGAGTTCTTCGCCCGGGGGGTCTTCGAGCACGCCCCCCGGATCCAGGCGACGCTGCCGGCCTGCGGGATGCTGCAGGTCAGCGACCCCGAGCGCTTCGGCCGGCGCCGCCCGATCCCGCGCCTGCTCCTGGATCGCCTGGAGGAGGTCCGCGACTGCTACCTGCGGGACGTCGACGAGGAGCGCGCCGGGGGGCTCGAGCTCGCCGATCCGCTCTGCGTCCTCGAGTCGGGCGTGGCCCTCGATCGGCGGCTGCCTCCCTTCTTCACCCTCTGCGGCACCCGGGACCCGCTCCTCGACGACAGCCGGCGGCTGCACGCCGCGCTCGAGAGGCGGCGGGTCCGCTCGGAGCTCGCCGTCTACCCCGGCGAGGCGCACGTCTTCCACACCTTCCTGTGGCGGCGCGCCGCCCGGGAGGCCTGGCGGCGGACCTTCCGCTTCCTGGACTCGGTGCCCGCCCTCCAGGAGGAGGGCGGCGGCAGCTCAGCAGCCCGGAACGACCCGTAGCTTCAGCTTCAGGCGCACCGAGGTGCCGATCGACTTGTGGTTGCAGGCCTCCATCAGGGTGGCCAGCGGACCCTTCAGGCCGAAGGGCTCGAAGGGGATGAGGGTCAGGTCCCGCTGCTCCACCGTCCAGGCGTCGCCCTCGCGCTTCAGCGTCATTGGCACCTCCAGGCCCTGCGTCTTGCCGTGCATCAGCAGGTCGCCCTTCACCGTGAGCTCGACCGCGGCGCCCTCCTCGCTGGGGAGCGCGGCGGGCAGGCCGGTGATCTCGCTGGCGGTGAAGGTCATCGCCGCGTTCTCACCCTGCTCGACCTCGAAGAAGAGCTTGGCGACGCGCTTGTCCCGGCCCTCGTTGCCGGTGTTCACGGTCAGGGCGTTGGCCCAGAAGGAGAGCGCGGGCTTCTCCCCGAGCACGGCGAAGCCATGGATGTCGCCGAACTTGCCGGGCACCAGCACCGTCTCGTTCTTGTAGGAGACGAAGCCCACCCGCGAGACCGCGGGGTCCAGCTTGTAGACCTTCGTGGCGTCCGCGGCGCAGGCCGCGGCCAGGGCCGCCTCGCCGGGGCCGGCGACCTTGCCGTAGGCCTCGTTGGCGGCCTTCGGATCCACCGCGGGGACGCCCTCCGGATCCGGGCCGTCCACCCACTTCTCGTTCTTCAGGTGCTCGACGCCCTCGGGGATGGCGGGCGGGGCCGGCTTCTCCTCCTCCTTGGCCGCGACCTTCTCCTCGGCCTTCTCCCCGGGCGCCGCCTCGGGGGCCGGCGCAGCCTTCTTCTCGGGGCAGCCGGTGATGAGCCCCGCCATCAGCAGGGTCGAGCCCGCCAGCGTCGTCCACTTCCAGATCGTCATGGTCGCCTCCCTCGAGTCCGGTTGGAGCGTTCGATCCGGGAGATCCCGGACCGCAGCGCCACCTGTTGTCCGCCCGGCGGCGGCGGGAGGCAAGGTCGGCGGCGTTGACATCCGGGACATCTGTCTGCTTTCGTGATCCCAGCGATCGTGGCGCGTACCCCCCCAGGACGGACCCGCGAGAGGGTCTACCGCTTCATGCGGGAGCGGCTGCTGGCCGGCGACTCACCCAGCCTGCGAGAGGTGCAGCAGGCCATGGGCTTCGCCGCGGTGGAGAGCGCCCGCCGGCAGCTGGAGCGCCTGGTCGCCGAGGGGCGCCTCGAGAAGGCCAGCGGCCGCGCCCGGGGCTATCGCCTGCCGCCGGGAGAGGAGGGGGACGACGCCGTCCCGGTGCGGCAGGTGCCGCTGATCGGCCAGGTCGCGGCGGGTCCCCTCGAGGCGGCCATCGAGGTGCCCGAGGGCTACGTGGCGTTCTCGATGAGCGGCGCCGCCGGCGAGCACTTCGCGCTGCGGGTGCAGGGCGAGAGCATGATCGACGCGGGCATCCTGCCGGGCGACGTGGTCATCGTGCGCCGCCAGAGCGAGGCGCCCAGCGGCGCCATCGTGGTCGCCCGGGTCGGTGAGGAGGCGACGGTGAAGCGCCTGCGCCGCCGCGGCCGCCGGGTCGAGCTGCTGGCCGAGAACCCGAGGGTGGCTGACATCGTCCCCGACCCGGAGGCGCTCGAGATCCTCGGCGTCGTGGTCGAGCTGCGCCGCCAGCTCTAAGGCGCGAACCAGTAGGCGAGCTTCATCGCCAGGACGTGCTGGCCCGCGCCGGTGAAGCCCTCGGCGACGCCCTGGAGGAGGGGCCGGGGCAGGGCGTCGCTCCAGCTGCGATCCTGCTGCCACACCAGGTAGAGGGTGCTGCCGGGGAGGAACTCCCAGCGCAGGACCAGGTTCGAGCGCAGGGAGCTGTAGTGGAAGTCGTAGTCGGAGAGCCAGACCCGCTCGCCCTCGTCCTCGAGGCCGACGTAGCCGTCCTCGCGGGCGAGCTGCTCACCCCCGCTCCAGCGCACCTCGCCGGTGTGGCCGTCGAGGAGCCGGCCGTAGTCGTCGTAGCGGCCGCTGGTCGTGTAGAGCTCGGCGTAGAGCTCGAGGTGGAGGTCGGGGGTCAGGCCGATCTGCAGGCGCAGGGGGAAGGCGAGGGTCGAGCGCAGGCCCCGGGCGAAGAAGTAGCGCCGGCCGTAGGTGTCCAGCGCGCCCCCGGGCCCGCCGTCGAGGGTGTCGACGTACTGCCACGTGACGTAGGAGCGGTTGAACCTCGGGGTGAAGGAGAGGCGCACCCGGCTGCCCAGCTGGGCGGAGAGCGAGAGGTCGCTGCCGAACCAGCGGCCGCCCTCCGCGGTGGCGCCGGTGTGGACGAAGAGGTTCGCGGTCTGCTTGCGGGTGCCCGGGCTGTAGACGCCGCCGCCGGCGCTGAAGCCCTCGGAGGTGCGCAGGAGCGGGCCGCCCCGGGTGGCCCGGTCGTCCTGGGCCGGGAGCCAGCCGGAGACGAAGAAGTTCGCGCCCCAGTAGCTCTTCAGGGTGAGGCTGCCGAAGATCTCCCCCTGGGCGCCGGTGAGGACCCCACCGTAGTTCCAGCGGGCCATGCTCCAGGCGTTGAGGTTCCAGCGGTGGACGGGGCCGCCGGGCTCGAGGTCCCGGCGCTGGACCCAGGCGCTGGCGCGCACCTCGTCCGCCCGGGAGAGGAAGCCCAGGTCGTTGAGCTCGAAGCCCGGGGAGGTGGCGGCGAGATCGGCGCTCCAGAGCCAGTGCTCGCCCTCGACCTTCTCCAGCGAGGAGGCCAGCGCGTAGCCCTCGAGGGAGCGCCGGCCGGGATCGACCGAGACGTGGCCCTGGTCCGGGCGCTGGTAGTAGCGGGCGCTGGAGCGCTGCAGGTCCCGGATGGCGGCCTCCGAGCCGTGGACGTGGCTGCCGCCGGCGTGGCCCGAGAGCTCGTAGTCGCCCCCGCCGAGGCGCAGGGAGAAGTCACCGCCGCCGGTGAAGGCTCGATCGGGGAGCTGCTCGGCCAGCGCCTCGCCCGGCCGCAGGGCGCGCTGCAGGCCGGTGAGGGAGACGCCCACCGTGGAGTCGTCCTCGCCCACCTGCTGCTGCAACCGCAGCACTCCGAAGCCGGTGAAGGGCTCGACCGCCTCCCGGCCGCCCTGGCCGGTGGCGAGGTCGTGGGTGTCGGCGTGCTCCCGGGCGGTGCTGGCCAGGAGGAGGCCCCCCGAGAGGCCACCCTCGGTGCGGCCGGTCACCTTGGCCGCGCCGAGGATCCGGCTGGCCCGGGGCAGGTCGACGTAGTCGGCGTCGGGGTAGACCGAGGGCGGCGCCCCGATGCGGCGGGAGTAGAAGTACTGCGGGCCGTTGCCCGAGAGCAGGCCGTTGCCCTCGACGAAGAAGGGGCGCTTCTCGGAGAAGAAGGTCTCGAAGTCCGAGAGGTTCACCTCGGCGGGATCGGCCTCGACCTGCCCGAAGTCGGGGAGCACCGTGGCGTCGAGGGTCAGATCCGGCCCCAGGCCGATCTTCGCGTCGAGGCCCAGCCGGCCGCCGGGGAGGTTGGCCTGGCCGAAGGGATCGAGGGGATCGCGGGCCGCGGGGGTGAGGTGCCGCAGGTCGGCGGCGAGATAGGGCAGGAGCTCGATGTGCCGCGGGGTCTTCACCTCCGCGAGGCCGGTGAGGTCGCCGAAGTAGGAGGACCAGCCCTTCGCCTTCTTCGGGACCGGGATCCAGAAGACGTCCTCGTTGGTGTTGGGGAGGTAGCGGTTGAAGTTCACCCCGAAGGTCAGGGCCTCGCCGCCTCCGTTCTGGTTGAAGCGCAGCTGCGAGAAGGGGATCCGCATCTCGCAGCTCCAGCCCCAGTCGGTGAGGACCGCGTCGGCCTCCCAGACCGGATCGTAGGAGGCGTCCCGGGCCCACTCGCTGTCCTCGGTGTGGATCCAGTCGGCCCGCACGCCGGCGGCGGTGACCGCGAAGCTGTAGGCGGTGCGGCGGTTGAGGAAGGTGTCGAGGGAGACGATGAAGCGCTCGGCGCCGCTGGTGTCGTCCCGGCGGGTGAGGAGGGCGCGGGTGGCCGCCGGATCGGAGGCGTGGAGGCGGGCGCCGATGTAGAGGGCCTGATCGTCGTAGAGGAGCGCGACCTCGGTGCGATCGCTGGGGGGGGCGCCCTCTTCGGGCTCCTTCTGGAGGAAGTCGTCGACGAAGGTGGCCGCCTGCCAGTGCGCCTCGTCGAGGCGGCCGTCGATCTTGCTGCGCGCCCCGGGCGCGAGGCGCCGGGCCGGGAGCTGCTTGCGCACCCGGGGGGCGGGCTCCGCGCCGGCCCGGGCCGGGAGGGAGGGGAGGCCGCCGAGCAGGAGGAGGGCGAGGCCGAGGAGGGTGGATCGTGCCAGCGGCATCGGGCCGCAAGGTAGCAGATCTCTCGGGTTGACAATGGAGACAAAAGTCTGCTTTCGTCGAGGCATGGCGTTGGCACTCGAGGAGGCCCTGCGGGCCCGGCGATTCGACCTGCGGCGAGGCCGCCTCCCGGCCCCGGCTCCGGAGGCCGAGGCCCCCCGGGGCAGCCTGGAGAGCCTGCGGGGGCGGCTGGTGCAGCTCGACGGGGGCGTCGGCGCCGGCGCGGCCCTCACCCTCGCGGCCGCCTACCTGCGCGAGGCGCAGGGGGCCGGCGAGCCGGTGGCCTGGATCCAGGGCGGCGCGGCGGGGGAGGGCGAGCCCTCGATCTTCTTCCCCGCCGATCTCCTGGCCTGGGGGATCGATCTCTCGGCCCTGCCGGTGGTGCGGGCGAAGGGGGCGCCCTTCGCCGCGGCCGACAAGCTCCTGCGCAGCGGCGCCTTCGGGCTCCTGGTGATCGATCTCGCGGGGCCGGGGGAGCTGCCCCTGGCGGCCCAGACCCGCCTCTCGGGCCTGGCCCAGAGGCACGAGTGCGTCGTGATCTTCCTCACCGATCGCGGCCCCGAGGACGAGTCCCTCGGATCGCTCCTCTCCCTGCGCCTCTCCTGCCGCTGGCGGCGCGACGGGGGGCGCTTCCTCTGCCGGGCCGAGGCCCTCAAGGACAAGCGGCTGGGGCCGGGCTGGTCCCGGGAGCTCGAGGTGACGGGTGCGCCTGGCCTGCGTTGAGGTCCCCGAGCTTCCCCTGCAGCTGCTCTACCGCGAGCACCCCGGCTGGCGAGAGCGGCCGGCGGTGGTCCTCGAGGCGGACCGGGCCTCGGCGAAGGTGAGCTTCGTGAGCGAGGAGGCCCGGCGCAAGGGCGTCCTCCCGGGGATGCGCTACGCCGCGGCCCTCTCCCTCTGCGCCGGCCTCGAGGCCGGGGTCGTCTCGCCTTCGCGGGTGCGCGAGGCGGTGCTGGCCCTCGCCGGGCAGCTGCAGGCCCTCTCACCCTCGGTGGAGCCCTCCGGGGACGAGCCCGGGATCTTCTGGCTGGACGCCTCCGGCCTCCTGCCCCTCTACCCGAGCCTGGGGGACTGGGGCCGGGCCCTCCTCGCCGGCGTCGCCCGGGCGGGCTTCTCGGCCCGGGTGGTGGTGGGCTTCGGCCGGATGGGGAGCTACGCCCTGGTGCGCTCGGGGGCGCCCACCCTGCGGATCCTCTCCGGCCCGGAGGAGGAGCGCCGCCGGATGCAGGCCGTGCCCCTCCACCGCCTGGGGATCGAGCCGAAGCTGCGCGACGCCCTCGCGCGCCTGGGCGTCACCACCCTGGGCGAGCTGGTGGCGCTGCCGGGGGGCGGCCTGCGGGGGCGCTTCGGTGAGCGGGCCCACCGCCTCCATCGCCTGGCCAGCGAGGAGCTGCAGCTGCCGCTGACGCCGCACCGGCCGGTGGAGCCGGTGCGCGCCGAGCTCGCGCTCGAGCACGGAGAGGCCGACCGGCACCGCCTCCTCTTCGCGCTGAAGGGGCGCCTCGATCTCCTGTTGAAGGCGCTCGACGATCGCCGGGAGGCCCTCGTCCTGCTGCGGGTCGAGCTCGGACACGAGGACGGGCAGGTGAGCCGGCTGACGATCCGGCCGGCGGCGCCCACCCTCGACGGCCCTCAGCTGGCCGACCTGCTCCGGCTGCGCCTCGAGCGGGCGAGCCTGGCGCCGGCCATCGTCGAGGCCCGGCTCGAGGCAGCGAGCGTCCGCCCCACGATCCGCCAGCCCCTGCTCTTCGCGCGCCGGGAGCGGCGCGACCGGGAGGCCGCCACCCGGGCCCTCTTCCGCCTGCGGGCCGAGCTGGGGGACGAGGCGGTGGTCTTCCCCGCCCTGGCCTCGGCGCACCTCCCGGAGGGGCAGGTGCGCTGGGTGGAGGGGGGCGAGCTGCCCGAGGCGCGCCCCCTGCCACCGGATCGACCGCGCCTGGTGCGGCGCTTCCACGCCCGGTCCCGCCCTCTCCCCGGGCGCTGCGCGCCTCTCCAGCCCGGCGTCCGCCTGGCCGGCGGCCCCTACCTCGTCTCGGGGGGCTGGTGGCGGCGCGAGGTCGAGCGCCACTACCACTTCGTCGAGAGCCGCGAGGGGGCGCTGCTCTGGATCTACTACGACGGGATCCGCCGCCGCTGGCGTCTGCAGGGGAGGGTGGATTAGCGGCCGCGCCGGATCTACCTTCGCCCCCCATGAGCCCCTGCAAGTACTGGCTGATGAAGAGCGAGCCCTCGGTCTACGGCATCGCCGATCTCGAGAGAGATGGGCAGGCCGGCTGGGAGGGCGTGCGCAACTACCAGGCCCGCAACTTCATGCGGGACGAGATGAAGCTGGGCGACCTGGTCCTCTTCTACCACTCCAACAGCAAGCCCAGCGGCGTCGCGGGCCTGGCGAAGGTGGTGCGGGAGGCCTACCCCGACGCGGCGGCCCTCGATCGGAAGAGCGAGTACTTCGATCCGAAGGCCACCGCGGACGATCCCCGCTGGGTGCAGGTCGACCTGGGCTTCGTCGAGCGCTTCGACGAGGTCCTCCCCCTCGAGGCCCTCAAGGACGACCCGAAGCTGGCCGAGATGCTGGTCGTCCAGCGCGGCCAGCGCCTCTCGATCCAGCCCGTGACGGCGCCGCACTTTCGCCGGGTGCTGAAGCTCGCTGGCGCCAGCACCCGGCTCTAGCGGACACCTACCCGCGGCACTCGTTGTTGTTGTTGCAGGTCTGCCCGGTGGCGCAGTCGCTGTCGGTGCGGCACTCCTCACACTGCACCCCGATGCAGACCGGCAGGGCCGGGTCGAAGTCGCAGTGGGAGTCCACCGCACACTCCTCGCAGCGGAAGTTCACGCAGGCCGGATCACCGCCACCGCAGTTCAGGTCGGTGATGCACTCGGCGCAGATCCGCCGGTCGGTGTCGCAGAAGGGCAGCCCACCGTCCGTGCAGTCGGCGTCGGTCTGACAGCCGGTGACGCACTCGAGGTCGGCGTCACAGACCCCCGCCGCTCCGCAGTCGAGGTTCTGGATGCACTCCTCGCAGCGGCCGTTGATGCAGTAGGGCGAGGCAGTGGCGCAGTCGTCGTTGCCCAGGCACTCCTCGCAGCGGAAGGTGTCGGGGTCGCAGAGGGGCCGGCCGGCCGGGCAGTCGGGATCCCGCGCGCACTCGGCGCAGAAGCCCTGGTCGAGGATGCAGATGTCGCCGGTCTCGCAGACGGCGTTGCCCTCGCAGGCCGGCACGCACTCGCCGCGGGGGTCGCAGACCGGCTCCGCCGTCCCGCAGTCCCGGTCGGCCTGGCACTCCATGCAGCGGCGCCGCTCGGCGTCGCAGAAGGGCTCGATGGTGGGGCAGTCCTCGTCCGTGGCGCACTCGCCACAGAAGCCGTCCCGGGAGCAGACCTGCTGGTTGTTGCAGTCGGCCTCGGTCTGGCACTCGACGCAGAAGCCGCGATCACCGCAGATCGGAGTCTCGCCGCCGCAGTCGGTGACGGTGTCGCACTGAGCGCCGTAGCCGACGAGGCGGCCGCCGGCCTTTCCGGAACAGGAACAACCGCTGGTGGTGGAGGCCAGGCCGAAGAGCGCCAGCCCGGCGACGATGGTCAGAAACGAGTAGAGACGATGCATGGAATTCCCCTCACTTCGAGTGCGGGACCGGGCCCTCGCGGGCCCGGTCCTCGATGAAAAGATCACTCGCCGTACCAGACTGCCACACCCTGGTCGGTGCCGAACACCTTCTCTCCGCCGGGTGCGATGGTCACGGAGTTCACGACGTTCGAGGGCAGGCCGTCGGCGGTGGTGATCATCAGGAAGGTGCCGACCGCCGGGTCGAAGCGGAACGCGCCGCCGCCATCCGTCGCGCCCCAGACCACGCCGTTGGCGTCGACCACGATGTCGTTCACCGCGGGCTCGGTGAGCCCCTCGGCCTCGCCGAAGGCGGTCCACTGGTAGGTCCCGGGGCTGCCGTCGAGGCGGGCGATCCCACCGTCGAAGGCCACCCAGAGGGAGCCGTCGGGGCCGATGGTCACGGCGTCGAGCTGGGTCTCGGGCAGGCCGTCGTTGGGGATGCGGTCGAAGGTGCCGTTGACGTGGTCATAGAAGACCAGGCCGCTGTCGGTGGCCAGCCAGAAGCCGGCGCCGGCCTCGGCCGCGACGTCGTTGACGTTGTCGCTGCCGTTCCAGTCCCCGCCGTCGAAGGTGCTCGTGTTCCCGGTGGCGGTGTCCACCACGAAGATGCCGTTGTTGGTGGCGGCCACGACGATGTCGCCCTCGATGGCGACGGCGTCGACGTTGTTCGTGCCGAGGTCCTGGCTGATCTGAGTGTCGTAGGCAGTGCAGGTCAGGGCGTCGGCCGGCCCGGAGCAGATGGAGAGCCCGGAGTCGGAGCCGATCACGATGAGGGTGCCGTTGGTGGTGCCGCTGGCGGTGGCGATGGCGTTGAGCGGGCCGCCCCCGCCGCCGCCGGTGGCCAGGCCGAGATCGGCGCGGTTGTAGGTGGTCACCGTGCCGTCGGTGGCGGTGAAGGTGAGGGTCTGATCCGTCACCGCCCAGTCGCCCCGGCCGGCCGGATCGGTGGTCGCGTCGTTCACCGGGCCGCCGGTCGGCTGCGAGGTCGTGATCAGCGGGCCGCCGCCCGCGGGATCCACGTAGACGACCCGCGTGTCCCGTCCCCGGGCGCCGTTGGCGTCGAAGGCGACGAGCTCGACCTCGATCTTGCCGGCGCTGACCCCGGTGAGGGTGAAGGACCCGCCGCTGCCGGTCTGGCCGGTGGCGACGTCGGTCCAGGTGGCCGTGGCCGTGATGTCGCCGTCCTCGGGATCGATGGCCGTGCCGGTGAAGGTGAGGTCGGTGCCGGCGCTGATGGTCGTACCGTCCGCCGCCGGATCGGTGATGGTCACGTTCGGGGGCTGGTTGGCGCGCACGTAGTCGAGGGTGATCTGGTCCGTCGCGGTCGCCGGGAGGCCGCCCACCAGGGCGCTCAGGGTTGCCCGGATGACGTGGGTGCCCGCGGTCGCCAGCTGGGTGGTCACCGTGGGCCCGACGCCGATCTGGCCGTCGACGTCGCTGGTCCAGGTGACGGTGGCCGCCGGATCGCTGGTGATCGTGTTGGCGTCGAAGGTGATGGTGTCGCCGAAGGTGTGGGTCGAGCCGTTGCCCGGGTTGTTGATCCGGATGGCCGGCTCGCCGACCGTGATCCGGATGGAGTCGCTGCCGGTGTCACCGGTGGCGGGGTCGGTGGCGTTGCAGGAGATCAGGTGCGTACCGTCCACGACGGCGGTGGTGATCTGCGGGCCGATGCCGATCTGCCCGGACACGTCACTGCTCCAGGTGACCTCGGCGGTGGCCAGGAGGTTGCCACCGAGGCGCACCCGGCAGTCGAAGTCGATGGTCTGACCCGAGGGGAAGATGTCCCGGTCGTTGGGGTTGCGGATCGTCACCTCGAGGGGTGGTACGGCCACGGAGACGTCGATGGTGGCGGAGCCGCTGGTGCCGTCGTCGGCGCTGGCGGTCAGGGTGATGACGTGGGCGCCCTCGGGCAGCGCGGTGCGCACCTGGGGGCCGATGCCGATCTGGCCGGCGAGGTCCGAGCTCCAGACCAGGTTGGCGTTGGGGACCGCCGTGCTGGTGCGGGTGTCGAGGCCCGAGCCGATGAAGGTGATGGTGTCGCCGGGCGCGAAGCTGCTTCCCGTGGCCGGGCGGTCGATGGTGACCTCGATCAGGCCACCGCCTCCACCGTCGCTGCCGCTGCCTCCATCCTGGAGGTCGCCGCCTCCCTTGTCGCCGCAGGCGACGGTGAAGGCGAGCAGGGCGGTGAAGAGGACGATCTTGCTCTCTCTCATGGTCTTCCCTCCGGCCGGCGCGGGTTCCTCGGGCATTCGATGCCGACCTGGTACCTCTCTGGACCCGGCGTCGCTGCGGAGCGGCCACACCTTTTTTCGGCCCGGAGGAGATCCGGGGGAAAACGGGGCTCTACTCGCAGATATCGACGGGCTCGCTGCTGTGGGGGCGGCAGCTGCCGCCCCCCGGGCAGTCGAGGTCGTCGGAGCACTCGAGGGTGCAGAACCCGTCGAGGCAGAGGCCGCCCTCACCGCAGGCCTCGTCGCTGCCGCAGTTGCGGTGCTCGACGGTGGCGCGCAGCGCCGGGCAGGAGGCGTCCTTGGGCCGACAGATCCGGGCCAGGCTCCCCTCGAGGCTCGAGCAGGTGTAGGCGCCGGGGCAGTCGAGGTCGTCGAAGCAGAGGAGGGCGCAGGTGCCACCACCGCCGCTGCCACCACCGCTCTCCCCCTCGATGCAGAGGCCCGAGGCACAGTCCGAGGCATCCTGGCAGGGCTCGCAGGAGGCGCCCGTGCCGGTGGGGGCCGGCCCGAGGGTGACCGTCAGGCTCAGCCGATCACCGGGGCCCTCACCGGTGATCCGGTGGCGGCTGCTGCCATAGCCCGGGTGGGAGAGCTCCACGTCGAGGGGCAGCCAGGGCAGCCCCCGCAGCTCGAAGCGCCCGTCCTCCTCGGTCACCTCGGCCTCGCCGAAGATCATCTCCGCGGGGAAGCCCGGGAGGCGGATCTGCGCCCAGAGGACGTTGCCGTCCGAGAGCAGCACCTGGCCGTCGACGCGGACGCCGGCCTCCATCGGGACCTCGACGTCCTCGCGGTCCCGGCGGTTGTAGAGCTCGAAGCCCTCGAGCACCGCCGCAGAGCCCTCGCCATCGGAGGCCACGAGATCGAAGGTGCCGGTGGGCAGGTCCTCCAGCGCGAAGGAGCCGTCCGCCTCGACCCGGACGAAGGTCTCGGGGGCGCCCATCACTCCCACCCAGGCCGACTCGGCGCGGTAGGAGCCGACCAGCCAGCCGCGAACGTCGGCCTCACCGTCCTCGAAGAGGTCGGTCCGCCACTCGCCGCAGGCGGGCAGCAGGAGGGCCAGGCAGAGGGTCGGGATCGTCCAGCGCATCTTCATCTAGAAGGACCTCCCGAGAGTGAGAGCGGCCACACCCATCGAGGTGCTGTGGACCTCGCCGTCGAGGACGAAGGGCAGGTAGTGGAGCTGGCCCTCGAGGCCCACCTCCCAGCCGCGCAGGCGCAGCACGACCCCGGCGTGGCCGCCGGGGAGCAGGGTGGTGAGGCTCTGCCGCTCCACCAGGTCCGAGAGGTAGAAGGTGCGGCTCAGGCTGGCCAGGTTGAGGTGCGGTCCGAGCTGGAGGCGCAGCGGGCCGCGCTCGAGGCTCCAGAGCAGGGCGCCGCCGGCGGTCAGGAAGCGCACCGTCTGGCGCTGCTCGACCCCCGCCGGGAAGGCGGTCTGCTCGGTGTAGCCGACCGCGAGGTCCAGGCGCAGGGCGAGCGAGGGCGAGAGGAAGCGCCTGCGCTCGAGGAAGAGCCCCAGGCGCGGCACCGGGCGGAGGGTCTCCCGGGCCAGGTCCCGCCCGGTGAGGGCGGTGGCTCCGGCGCCGAGCCCCGTGCGCCAGCCGGGCTCGCGGGCCAGGAGGAGCTGATCGGCGGCCAGGCGATCGCCCGGCCCCAGCCGGACCCTGCCCAGGTCGAGGGTGGGCTGGCCCTCGCGGGTGAGCTCGAGGGCGTGGGCGCCCTCGCCGAGGACGACCTGGCCGGGCAGGGTGCCCTTCGTCCGGCCGTTCACCTTGAGCGAGTAGCCCGAGAGGCCCGGGGCATAGGAGTAGACCACCGGCAGGCCGGGGCCCGTGAGGTGACCGGCGAGGAGCACCGGATCGGCGCCGATGATCGTGCTCTCCACCGAGGGGATCTGCTTGCCCTGCGTGTAGTCGTAGGTCTGGCGGCGAGCGTGATCGTGGGCCTCGGTGGCGCTGACGGCGCCGTCTCCGTTGGCGTCGGCGCCGGCGGTCAGCGCCTCGATCAGGAAGTGGGTGTAGACGTCGTGCTGCAGGCCGTCGTCCTCGCGGGCGGGCTGACCGAGGTCGGCGGCCGAGAGCACGAGGGAGGCCCGGCTGACCGTCTCGAGGGCGGAGGGGCCCTTGAGGCGGGCCAGGGTGGCCTCCATCTGCGGCGTGAGCAGGCTCTTTCCGCCGCCGCTGTGGCAGGTGGCCAGGATCAGCGCCTTGCGCCGGGAGGGCAGCCCCTCGTAGGCCGCGAGGAGGTCGTCCACCAGCAGCCCCGTCCCGCGCAGGTCCTGGGGGTCGGTGGTGGTGGTGACCAGCACCCGGTCGAGGGCGCCGGTGGGGGAGGGGGCCAGCGTGCCGTGCCCCGAGAGGTAGACCACCACCGTGTCGGTCGGGCGGGGGGCGAGCGCGGCCAGCGAGCGCACGGCCTCGAGCAGGGCGGCGCGGCTCGTCTCCTCGGGGCCGGTGAGGACCCGGACCTCGTCGAAGCCTCCCCGGGCGGGATCGGAGAGGACCGCGCCGAGGTCCCGGGCGTCCTTCGCGGCGTAGCGCAGGGGCGTCCAGAAGGGATCGGAGTAGGTGTCGATGCCGACCAGGAGGGCGACCTTCCGGGGGGCGAGCTGTCGGTCCACGACCTCGGGGGAGAGGCCGGCCAGGTGGACCACCGCCCCCTTGCCGCCCTTCTCCCGCACGCCGGCGTGGCCGCAGGAGAGGAGCAGCAGGGCGCCGCCGAGGAGGGCGGCGAGGGTGAGCGCGGGGCTCGTCTGGGGTCGCAGCTTCAAGGCCTCTCGTCTTCAGCCTAGATCATCTGGTCCCGTTCAGGCGCACCGCAACCCGGGCCGAGCCTCCCCCCTCCCGCTCGAAGGTCACCTCGATGGTCTCGCCCAGCCCGGGATCGTCCAGGGCGATGGCCACGACGGCCTCCCCGTCCGCGAGGGTCGAGCTCCCCCTGGCGGGGCAGAGCGCCTCCCTCTCCAGCAGCAGGGCGCCGCCGCTCTCCACCCGCAGAGCGCCGCAGAGGCCCTCCTCCGGGGCGTCGAAGCGCAGCAGCAGGTGCCCCTCCCGGGCCACGAGGGCGTCGCCGGCCAGGGCCCGCAGGGCGCCCTCCTCGCCGGCGAGGGCGAGCTCCAGCCGGGGGAGCGCGCGCTCGTCGCCGCCCTTCAGGCGCACCCCCTCGCCCGCCCCGGGCCCCGTCGAGGGGCCGGAGACGAGGAGGAAGAGGGCCGCGGCGGCGGCCACGGCGCTGGAGGCGACCCAGAGGAGGCGCCGGGGGGGCCGCCGCAGGGCACGCTCGATGCGGCGCCCGGCGAGCTCGTCCGCGGGCCAGCCCGCCTCGCGGACCCCCAGGAGGGCCTCGTCGGCCTCGCCGTCGAGGGCGTCGACCTCTCCCGCGAGGCTCGCCTCGGCCAGGCGCTCCTCGCAGAGCTCGCAGTCGGTCTCCAGGTGCGCCCGCAGGGCGGCGCGCTCGTCCTCCGGCAGGGTGCCCTCGAGGAGCGCCTGCCAGCGCTGCGGGGTGAGGTGGATCTCGCTCATGCTTCCTCCAGGGAAAGGAGCCGCGCCGCCAGGCGGCGCTTGATGCGGGCGCGGAAGCGCTCGAGGCGCATGGTGACCGTGCTCTTGCCCACGCCGAGCCGCTCGGCGATCTCCCGGGCCGAGAGCTCTCCCTCCAGGTAGAAGAGCTCGATCGTCGTGCGGGCCTCCCCCTCGGGGAGGGCGTCGATGAGCTCCCGGACGAGCTCGATGCGGGTCTGGCGCTCCACCTCCCGGGCGTCCGCGCGGGGGGCGCGGATCCCCGCCGCGGGATCGGCGGCGAAGGCGGCCAGGGCCCGGCGCTCGCTCGCGCGGCGGGCGAGGCGGCCGAGGGCGCGGGAGCGCGCGATGGAGAGGAGCCAGGGCCGCAGGCGGGAGGGGTCCCGCAGCTCGCCGAGCCGCTGGTGGGCCCGGATGAAGGTGTCCTGGACGGTGTCTTGCACTTCGGCCTCCGACAGCGTTCCGAAGCCCTGACAGACCCGCAGCACGACCCCCCCGTGGCGGGCATGGATCTCCCGCCATGCCGGGGAGCTCCCGGCAAGCGCCTCACTCACCAGCGCTGCGTCGTCCTTCATGATCTCGTTGCTGTCAGCCCCTAGACCCCCGGGATCTCCCGGTGGCCACACCTTATTCACCCGGGATCTCACTTTCTGTCACCCGTGCTATCAGCCTGCCCGATGAGCACGCGCACCCACCGTCCTCCCGAGGCTCGCTGCGAGATCAACACCTTCAAGGAGGGGCTGCTCTCCCGGGTGGCCCACGATCTGGCCATCGCGGTCGAGCGCTTCGAGGTCACCATCGGCCCCGAGGGTGAGCTCGAGGCGAGCTTCGCCGCCGACTCCCTGAAGACCCTGCACGCCCTGAAGAAGGGCGCCCCGGCGCCGAAGGCTCTCTCGGCGAAGGACCTGCGGACCATCGACGCGTCGATAAGGGACGAGGTGCTCGGGAGCGGCAGGATGCCCACCATCACCTACCGGGGGAGGGTGGAGGAGGCCGGGGAGACCGCCCGGATCGACGGGACCCTCTCCCTCCACGGGGTCGAGCGCCGCCTCCGGCTGGAGGCCCGCCGCGCCGGAGACCGCTGGGAGGCCGAGGTCGAGCTGAACCAGCCCGACTACGGCATCCGCCCCTTCACCGCCCTGATGGGGAGCCTGAAGATCAAGCCCGAGGTGCGGATCAAGATCTCGCTGCCTGCTTAGCCTTGTTTCAGATCGCCCAGGGATCGGAGCGTGTGCGCGGGCGCCCCGGTGGTGTGAGGGTGGGCCCGGTGAGAATCAATTGCAGTTGAGATTGATTCTCTGAAACCCTGGAAAAGGGGCAAAAACCAGATTGACGCCCCTCGGCGTCACCGCTACCAAGAGTTTGCATCCGAGGCGTTGGGAGCACCGCGGATGGTGTCGGTCGGCGGACGGGCGTTGCGGAACATGCGCGGCCCCCCAGCGCACCCGTGGTGCGTCCAGACGCCCCCATCTCCCATTCAAACGTCGAAGGCCCTGCCGGGAAGCGATCCTCGCAGCGCTCCGAGGGAATCAACGAAGATGAGACCTACTCCACTGGCCCTGGTGCTCTCGGCCACGCTCGCCTTCCTGGGCTGCTATGGCGAGGGGAAGCGCGGTGACGAAATGCCTCGCTTCCCTGATCACAAGGAGATCGGCAGCACCACCCATAGCGCAGCAAACGCCGACCCCAGCTCTGCAGATATCGACGAGTTCGCGGTCCAGGCCAAGGCGCCGCCCATCTCCGAGGGCTACTTCCCCTGCTCCGACTGCCACGCAGACATGGAGACCAACCGGGAGCGGCGGGAGCTCGAGGACGAGCACGACTCGGTGGTGCTGAAGCACGGCACCCGTGAGCGCTGGTGCTTCGACTGCCACGATCCGGACAACCGGGACGAGCTCCGGCTGGCGAGCGGCACGAAGATCCCCTTCGAGAAGTCCTACCGGCTCTGCGGCCAGTGCCACGGCCCCAAGCTCCGCGACTGGCGGGCCGGGGTGCACGGCAAGCGGACCGGGAAGTGGAACGGCGAGAAGGAGTATTTGCTCTGCGTCCACTGCCACAACCCGCACGCACCCCTCTTCGCCCCGCTCGTTCCGAAGCGGCGACCTCGCGCGCCTCACGAGATCACCTTCAGCAAGGACTAGGGCCATGACCGACACCAAGAAGAGTCGCCACTACGAGTCGTCGCTGCCGATGGTGAGCCGCCGGAACTTCGTGAAGTCCGGTGTCCTCGGAGGCGTCGCCGCCTACCTGGCGGCCTGTGACACCAACACTCAGGAAGAGTTCTTCGCCAAGCGCTTCACCGAGCTGACCCCCGAGGCGCTGAAGGAGCGGATCGCCTGGCTGGAGAAGCACTACGAGAAGACCTACGGTGAGGCGTTCAAGGTCGGCACCGAGGGGCCCATCCCCGACGTGCTCTTCGGCTACGCGCTCGACCTCTCCCGCTGCGTGGGCTGCCGCCGCTGCGCCTACGCCTGCGTCTCGGAGAACAACCTGTCGCGCGATCCCCAGGTGCACTACATCCGGGTGCTCGAGCAGCCCAAGGGGACGGGCCTCGACCTGCACCTCGCCAACCCCTACTACGAGCGCGATCATGTGCCCGAGGAGGGCCACGTCTACCTGCCGGTGGCCTGCCAGCAGTGTGAGAACTCGCCCTGCGAGCGGGTCTGCCCGGTCGGCGCCACCTGGAAGGAGCCCGACGGCGTCATCGTCGTCGACTACGACTGGTGCATCGGCTGCCGCTACTGCATGGCCTCCTGCCCTTACGGTGCGCGGAAGTTCAACTGGGGTGCGCCGAAGATGACCACCGGCGACTCGCTCGCGGTGAAGGTCCTCTCGGCCAAGCCCAAGGGCGAGGGCCGCTTCGAGGTCATCGTCGAGGAGGCCCTCGACGCCCCGGAGAGGCTGCAGCCGCCGCACATCATGCCGACGGTGGTCAAGCGCCCCTTCCTGGACGCCAAGGGCAACCGCTTCATGACCGAGACCCTTCCGGTCGCCGACACGAACCCGGCGGCGCGCTCGACCACCCGCTACCGCTTCGAGGTCGTCGCCAAGGAGGCTCCGGCGACGAGCTCGAAGGACGACGAGTACGGCTACTTCCTCGACGCGGTGAACCCCGACACCCACTACCTGGGCAACCGGCCCCGGAAGAAGGGCGTGGTCGAGAAGTGCCACTTCTGCCTTCAGCGCACGCGAAACGGCGAGTATCCGGCCTGCGCCGAGATCTGCCCGGTGGGCTCGCGGAAGTTCGGCAACCTGCTCGATCCCGACAGTGAGATCCGCTACGTGCTCGCCAACAAGCGCGTCTTCGTTCTCAAGGAAGAGCTGAACACCCGCCCGAAGTTCTTCTACTTCTTCGGCGTCTAGAGGGAACCCATGGCTTCTGTGATCGACTTCGCTGTTGGGAGCCTTCGCTCCATTCTTCGCGGTGGGAAGCTCTACTGGGCGTGGATGGCCACCATGGTCCTCTTCGTCCTCATCGGCGCCAGCGCCTACTTCGGCCAGGTGACCGACGGCCTGATCCGCACCGGGATGCGGGACCAGGTCTCCTGGGGCTTCTACATCGGCAACTTCACCTTCCTCGTCGGCGTGGCCGCGGCGGCCGTCGTGCTGGTCATCCCCGCCTACATCTACGACTGGAAGCCCATCAAGGAGATCGTCCTCATCGGCGAGCTCCTGGCGATCAGCGCCATCATCATGTGCATCGCCTTCGTGATGGTGGACGTGGGTCGCCCGGAGCGGACCTGGCACTTCCTGCTGCCGAACTTCCCGCGCTCTCTGCTGGCCTGGGACGTCCTCGTGCTCAACGGCTACCTGGCCATCAACGCCCTGGTCGCCTTCCACATCATGTACCGGGGCTACTTCGGCAAGCCGTACAACAAGAAGTGGGTCCTCCCGCTGGTGCTCCTCTCCGTGCCCGCCGCGGTGAGCATCCACACGGTGACCGCCTTCCTCTACAGCGGCCTCGCGGCCCGCTCCTACTGGAACACGGCCATCCTCGCCCCCCGCTTCCTGACCTCGGCCTTCTGCTCGGGTCCGGCCATCATCCTCATCCTCCTGCAGATCCTCCGGAGGTACTGGAAGTTCGACATCAAGGACGAGGCGCTCCACAAGATCGCGGAGCTGATGGCCTACGCGATGTTCATCAACCTCTTCCTGCTCGGCGCCGAGATCTACCGGGAGTACTACTCGGACACCCACCACCTGATTCACCACGAGTACCTCTTCAGCGGGCTGCACGGACACATGTCGCCCGTTGCGCCCTACGCATGGGCCTCGGTGATAGCCAGCACGGTGGCCTTCCTGCTCTTCCTGATACCGAAGACCCGCAAGAACTTCCTGACCCTGAACATCGGCGCGGTGCTCATCTACTTCGGGGTCTACGTGGAGAAGGGCATCGCCCTGGTCATCCCGGGCTTCACCCCCTCGATGCTCGGCGAGGTCTACGAGTACGCGCCCTCGTTCACCGAGCTGCAGGTCGCGATGGGCGTCTTCGGCGTCGGGGCCATCGTCTTCACCGCTCTGCTGAAGACGGCCCTGCCGGTGCTCCGCCCGGAGGATGCGGTGGGTCCGGCCGCCGAGGCCGCAGCAGAGGCGAGCGCCTAGCCGGGCGCCACCCTACCGCAGTACGCTGGACCCCGTGGCCGGGGCACCTGAATCGGGATCCACCTTCCGCTTCCTCTCTCGCCGGAGGTTCCTGCGCTGGACCCTCGGGGCCGGCGTGGGCCTCGCCGGTCTCGGTGTCGGGGCACGCGCGCTCTGGCGAGGAGAGGAGCCCGAGCCACCCCTGGGTGAGGACGGGGCCTCGCGCCTGCACGTCCTGACGCCCCGCGAGTACCGCACCGCCCGGGCCCTGGCCGAGGCCCACCTCCCGACCGGCGGCCCCTTCGCCCCGGGCGCGAGCGAGGCGCAGCTCGCCCTGGCCTTCGACGCCTTCCTGGTGGACGAGCCGGCGGGGAACGTCGCCGATCTGAAGAAGGCCCTGATGCTGATCGATCTGGGGCCCCTCCTCTTCGAGGGGACGCCCACCCCCTTCCACCGCCTCCCCCTCGAGGCGCGCATCGCCCACTGGGAGGGCTGGATGCGCTCCGGTCTGCTCCTGCGGCGGCAGGTCGCCATCGCCTTCCGGAAGTTCTACTCGCTTGTCTTCTACGATCGGCCGGAGGTCTGGCGGGCGATCGGCTACGGGGGCCCCTCCTATGGCTGAGACCCCACCGGCGGGCCTGCGCCCGGGCGCCATCTTCGACTGCAGCCGGGGGTCTCCCGGGGAGCGGCTCACCTTCGAGTACGTCGTGGTGGGCTCCGGGGCCGGCGGGGCGACCGCCGCCTGGGACCTGGCCGCCGCCGGCAAGGAGGTACTCCTCCTGGAGGCCGGCGCCGACCGGATCGGGTCGGCGCTCACCCAGCGCGACGGCGAGATGTACGACCAGATGTACGCCGAGCGGGGAGGGCGCAGCACCGTCGACCTCTCCATCTCGGTGCTCCAGGGCAAGGGCCTCGGGGGCGGCACCATCATCAACGCCTGCGACGTGGTGCCGGCCTCCGACGAGGTGCTGGGGCTCTGGGCGAAGACCTACGGCCTGGGCGAGCTGGCGCCGGAGAAGGTCGCCCCCTTCGCTGCCCGGGCCCTCGCGGACCTCTCGGCCTCGCGGATCCCCGAGGCGGCCCTCAACCGGGCCAACCAGCTCCTGAAGGCGGGCACCGAGGCGATGGGCTGGCAGGGCGAGCCCATGATGCACAACCGGGTGGACTGCGTGGACCTGGGCACCTGCCTCATCGGCTGCCCGGCCGACGCCAAGAGCAACACCCGCTTCGTCGCCGTCCCCGGCGCCCTCTCCCACGGCGCGGCGGTCGCGGTGCGGGCGCGGGTCGAGCGGATCGAGGAGGGCGGCGTCGAGCAGAAGCGCCTCGTCGTCTCCCGCCTCGACGCCCTGGGGCGCGAGGTCCTCGGCACCTTCGAGGTCCGGGCGAGCCGCCTGATCCTGGCCTGCAACCCGGTGGACACCGTGGCCCTCCTGCGGCGCTCGGGCCTGGGGAACGAGCGGGTGGGGCGCCACCTCTCCCTCCAGCCCCAGCTACCCTTCATGGCCCTCTTCGAGGAGGAGGTCCGGGCCTTCGAGGGCATCCCCCAGGCCTACGCCGTCACCGAGTTCGAGCGCTTCGTGCCGGGCGCCGGCCTCGGCGGCTTCCGCATCGAGGCCATCATGGGCACCCCGGGGATCGTCGCCTCCCTCGTCCCCTTCGTCGGGCACGAGCACAAGGAGATGATGACCCTCTACCCGCGGATCGCGGCCTCCCTCCTCCTCATCCCCGACGCCCCGGTGGGTGAGGTGCGGGTCGAGGCGAGCGGCCGGCCGCGGGTGCACTACGAGCTCACGGACGACGTACGCGCACGGATGCGGGAGGCGGCGAAGGCCGCCGCCGAGATCTACTTCGCCGCGGGCGCGACGCGGATCATCGTCCCCACCATGCGCCCGGTGGTCATCGAGCGGGGGGCCTCCCTCGAGCCCCTCGCCCGGATGGAGCTGCCGCCCGCCGGCGCGCCCCTGCTCTCGGCCCACCAGCAGGGCGGGGTGCGGATGGGCGCGGACGCCGCGAGCAGCGCCGCGACCCCGGAGGGCGAGGTGCGGGGGACGCGCGGGATCCACGTGCTGGACTCCTCGGGCTTCCCCACCTCGGTCTCGACCCACACGATGACCGGGATCATCGCGCTCTCCCACCTCCAGACCGCGCGGATGGTCTGAAGACTACGGGCACTCGAAGCGGAAGGTGTCGTCGAGCTCCAGGGGCAGGATCAGGGTGCGGGTGCCGGCCAGGGTGGCCGCCGCGCAGATCTCGCTCCGGGCCGCCTGCGCCTGGCTCTCGCTGCCCGGGTACTCGGCGTTGAGCACCGGCTTTCCGGCGCCGAGGAAGACCGAGTACTCGCGGCACTCGTCGTACTCGTGGCACTGCTCGTTGAGGGCGAAGTCGTAGTAGTCCACGAGGTCAGCCGCCTGGCCGCCGTCGTTCTTCAGCCCCACGGCGAGCCCGCGCTCGTGCGCCGCGTTGGCGAGGTTGCGGTTGTAGGCGAGCAGATCGTCGGCCGTCAGCCCGAAGCCCGTGCCGTTGGTGTGCCCGTCCACGTTGTCGGGCTCCACCCCGTCGCAGCCGCGCGAGGCCGCGAGGTCGAGGCGGGCGACCATCAGGTCGAAGACGTCGCGCCGCCGGACGTCCAGCCAGCGCTCGCCGCTCCAGCCCGAGAGCTTGCGGCCGATGGCCTCGTCGGGGATCTGCTCGAAGTCGGGCCGCCAGGACTCGCTCGACCCGGCGCTGAAGTAGCAGATGATCGTGCGGCCCTGGGCCCGGAGGGCCTCGAGGTCGGCGTCGGGGGCGTCGAAGAGGTCGACGTCGTAGAGGTCGACCTCGTAGCCCAGCGCGAGCGGCCCGGAGAGCTGCCACTGCCAGGTGGTGTCCGCCGCCGGGCGGCTCCAGCTGCCACCGCTGAGGGGCGGGACGTCGAGGGGAAGCTCGCTGGTCTCCGGGCTGGGATCCCCGCAGGCGGCGAGCGTCAGGGTCAGGGCCAGTCCGAGCGCGAGCTGGGGTGTGCTGTGGGACATCTCGTTCCCCAGTATTCTCCAGAAGGGCCCCGAGGGGCGAATCCTCCCGGGCGCTGGGGGCTCTCACAGACACTATGGGTCTCGGAGCAAAATTCTTCACCTGGTCCTTCGTCCACGCGCCCTGGTTCGCCCAGTACTGGGCCGACAAGCGCGGCGTCAGCCGCGGAGAGGCGCCCTTCGCTGCCCTGCAGAAACCGCTCTCCGAGCTCAAGATCGGCCTGGTCACCACCGGGGGGGTTCACCACCCGGAGGACGAGCCCTTCCGCCGGCAGGAGGAGAGCCCCCACGGGGACGGCACCTGGCGCCGGCTCGACCTGCCCCGGCTGCAGGACGCCTACGAGATCACCCACGACTGGTACGAGACCGGCGACGCGAAGCAGGACCTGAACCTGGTCCTGCCCTACGAGCGGCTGACCGAGCTGGCCGCCGAGGGGATCATCGGCTCGGTCCACCCGGTGGGCGTCGGCATCATGGGGCACGTGGAGGAGGCCGAGGAGCGGCGCCTCGAGCTCGTCTCGGCTCCGGAGGTGGCCGGCCTGATGCAGGCCGAGGCGGTCGACGCCGTCCTGCTGGTGCCTGCCTGAGGCACGTGCAACCTGGCGGCCGGTCTGGTCGCCCGAGCCATCGAGAAGAAGGGCATCCCCACCGTGGCGGTCTCGAACAGCCTCGAGGTCACCAAGGGTGTGCAGCCTCCCCGGGCGGTCGCCGTCCGCTTCCCCTTCGGCCACGCCACCGGCGAGGTCGGCAACGTGGCGCAGCAGCGCCGGGTGCTCCTGGAGGCGCTGGCGCTCCTCGCCCGGGCCGACGAGCCCACCGTGGAGATGCTCGCGCACCTCAAGTGGCGGCGCACGAAGTACGACGAGCTCGGACCCGTCGTCATGCCCGACGGCAGGGAGCTGCGCTGAAGGCTACGAGCTACGAGCTTTGAGCTGGGCGTCCATCGCTCACAGCTCGCGGCTCACAGCTCGCAGCCGCTAAACCAGAGATCATGATTCCCGAACAGCGGATGGCGCCGCGGACGTGCCCGGATGCAAGGAAGGGTGAGGGAGCCTAGCCTTAGCTAGGTGACCGAGGCCTGACGCCGCAGGCGGGTGCGGCCTGCAAGCCAGGCGTGATCGGGAATCGTGATTTCTGGTTTAGAGGTGACACGGGGCGCAGGTCCCGCTCACGCGCTCACCCTCGTGACCGGAGCCGCGCTCCCGCTCGAACTCCGGCGGGTGCGGGTTGCCCCCGGGGCCGCCCACCTTGTGGCACTGCACGCAGTTCGAGGCCGCCCCCTGATCGTGGCAGGAGGCGCACCTCCAGGCCTCGCGCCGCACCTCGTCTCCGTGGAAGCCGGCGGCGTTGCCGCGGTTCAGGTAGCCGACGGGGTGGGGTGAGCGCCGGAAGTCTCCGCCGCTCGCGTGGCCCTCGTGGCCGCCCTGCTCCTGGGCGTGGCAGTCCTGGCAGACCTGGGTGCCGTGGCAGGAGAGGCAGCGGGCCGGGTTGCTCTTCGCCTCGAGGGCGTGGCGCCCGATCCAGTCGCCCCGGTGGACGAGGGTACGGTCGGTGCTGGCGGGCAGGACGTCCGCGACCTTCGCCATGCCGGTCTTCTCGTGGCACTCGGAGCAGTAGGTCTGCTGGTGACACTGGGAGCAGACCTCCACGTTGCCCCGGGCCCAGGCCGAGTGCATCGGGAACCAGCCGGCCTTGTGCACCGCCACCTCCGAGGAGGAGCGCTTCAGCGAGGCCAGATCGGTGTGGCAGCCGGCGCAGTCGAGGCGATCCATCTGCTTCTGGTGGCAGCCCTCGCAGGTCTTCATCGCTGGCGTGAGCCGGTCCGTGCTCAGGGTGCTCTTGGTGGCGTCCGGGTGGCAGGTGAGGCACTCGACCTTCTCCCGGGCCATGTGCGCGGCGTGGGAGAACTTCACCTCCGTCACCCAGGACTTCAGCGATCCGCCCTCGGCCTCGTCACCGGCCGAGTGACACATGGTGCAGGTCTCACCGACCGCGTCCTCGTGGCAGGCCTCGCAGACGTCCATCGTCGGCTGGAGCGAGGCGGCCGTGGTGGTGGCCCCGGCCACCGCCTCGTGACACTCGCTGCACTCGAGGCCGTTCTCGCCCACGTGGAGCTGGTGGGAGAAGGTCAGCACGTCGGGGGGCGCCACCGGCTTGGGGACGGGGAAGCCGACCGCGGGGACCTCCTCCGCCACGACGGGCGCGGCGAGGAGCAAGGCCGAGAGGAGAGAGAGCTTCATCGCGAGGCGACGCATCAGTGGCCTCCCTTCCCGGTCTCGCCGTGTCCGAAGTGCGCGGCCCAGGTCAGCCGGAAGAGGAGCCGGGCGTCCAGGGTGGTGAACGCCCCCTGGCCGACCTGCCCGCCGACGCCGACGAGCAGTCCCTCGAGCAGGGCGTAGTCGGCGAAGAGGTGGGCGGAGAGGCTGCTGTCGCGGGTGGCGTCCCGCTCGAAGGGGGGCTCGTCGTAGAAGTAGCCGAGGAGCTCGAGGCTGGCGGAGAGCTTGGCCTCCGGGCGCCAGCGGGCCGCGAGGCGGACGCCGGTGTAGCCGTTGTCCTCGGTGGGAAGCCGATCGGCCGCCACCTGCACCCAGAGGGAGCGCAGGAGGTAGCCCGAGAGGTGGAGGCGGGCCCGGTGGCCGGGGCTGCCCTCGATGCCCTGCCCGTCCTCGGCGGGGAAGAAGACCGAGCTGTACTCGGCGCCGAGCACCCACTGGTCGCTCAGGCGGTAGTCGCAGAAGAGGCCGCCCTCGACGTAGTCGCCGAGGCCGAAGACCGAGAAGATCGAGCTCTGATCGATCAGCCGGCTGGGGCTCGCCTGGTGGCCTCGCAGCCCGAGGGCCAGAGAGCGGCCGAGCTGATAGCGGGCCGTGAGGCTGGCCTCGGCGAGGCCCATCTGCATCAGGTCGAAGCTGGCGTGGCCGACCGCGTCGAGGTTCTTCCAGACCGCCAGGGAGAGATCGGCGCCCACCAGCTGACGGGCGATCCGCGAGTCGTTGCGGGCCTGGAGGTAGGAGAGCCCACCGGCGAGCCCGCCCCAGCGCCGCCAGCCGACGCGGCCGCCGGCGAGCCAGTCGGCCTGCGAGAGGTTGCTGAAGCGAGCAGTGACGATCCGCCCGCCGTAGGCTTCGGCCTCGAGCCCGCCGAGGGCGGTGCGCGCCCAGAGGCCGTCGATGTGGCCGAAGAAGCCGGTGCCCGCGCCGCCCAGGACCAGCTGCCGCCCCAGGCGCAGGGCGTAGCGCGCGCGAGGATCGCGGTAGCCCGCGTAGAGGAGGTTCACGTCGCCGGCCAGGCGCTCACCGGTCAGGGGATCCCCGTCGTGCTCGGCGAGGCCACCCATGCCCCAGAGGGAGGCGTGGGCCGAGAGGCCGGGCAGGGCCAGGTCGTGGCCCGAGACCTCCACCCACTGGTAGAGGGGCCACTCGGCGTGCACGCCGGGGCTGTGCCCGCGGCCCAGGAGGAGGGTCCGGGTCTGCACCTCGACCTCGGCCCGGGCCAGGCCCGGCAGCAGGAGGAGGACGAGACCCAGGAAGCGGAGCAGCTGAGCGTTCATCTAGAAGTCCACCTGTCCGTTGTTGTGCAGGGACCGATCGATGAAGACGAAGTTCGCGTCGATCACCGAGGCGTGACAAGCGCTGCATGTCGTCATGTTCGGGTGAGGCGTCGGCGTACCGCTCGAGGTCACCTGCGCGGGAGGCAGGGCGTGGCAGTTGCCGCAGACCGTCTGCACCCCCTGGGCGTTCCAGGCGGGGGTGGGGCTGGTGCCGCCCCCGTCCAGCAGGGCGCCGTGGCAGTAGACGTCGCTGCAGGTTCGCGACGCGGGGTCCCAGGTCGGGGTGGCGCCCTTGGCGGTGGCCACGCCGCCGAAGATCACCTCGGCGCCGCCGCCGTCGATGTGGCCGGCGTCTCCGAGGGCCGTGGGCACGAGGTGACAGGTGTCGCAGGCGTAGCCGACCGTGCCGCCCGACTCGGCGTGGAAGGCCGAGGGGCCCGCGTGGAAGTCGTGGGCGCCCACCGCGGGGGCCGTCGAGGCGGTGTTCCCCTGGGTGTCCATGAAGGGGGTGGGGGAGCCGGGCCCCGTATGGCAGCCATCGCACTGGTCGATGCCGGCCCGGGTCTCCACGAAGCCGTTGCCGTGGAGGCTGACGTCGATGATGTCGCCCGCGGCGTTCACCGTGGCCGGGTGGCAGGCCACGCAGCTGGTCATCTGCGGGTGGGCGCTGCCGTCGGAGAGGGTCGGCGGCGGGGCGCCGTGGCAACCGTCGCAGGTCGTGAACCCACCGCTGGTCGTCCAGGATGGGGCCGGGGTGCCGCCGCCCGAGCGCCCGGCGTGGCAGTAGGTCCCGCTGCAGGTGCCGCTCGTCGCGTCGTAGGCCGGCGTCGCGCCGTTGGCCGTGGCGGTGGCGCCGAAGGTCACCTCGGCGGCGCCGTCCGCGCCGTCCACGTGGCCGGCGTCGCCCAGGCTCGCCGGGACGACGTGGCAGGTGCCGCAGGGCAGGGCCGCGAAGCGGCCCGAGGGGATGGTCAGGTGGGCCTGGTGGGCGCCCGGATCGTTCCCGGCGTACACCGGGCGGGGGGGCGCCGCGTTCCGGGCCGAGCCGTGGCAGGTGTCACAGGCCTCGGGGCTGTTCTGGTGGCAGGAGGTGCAGTCGGCCTGGACGGCGCCGCCCCGGTAGTCGCTCCCGTGGCAGTTGCGGCAACTGGAGAGGGTCCATCCCTCGGCGGCCACCGTCGCGCCATGGAAGGCCTCGGCGCGGGGATCGAGGATCGAGGGGGGGTGCGCGGCCGACCAGAAGTAGGCCAGCTCGTCCTCCACGACCCACCGGCGAAGGACGGCCAGGCGCTCGGTGGCGACCTCCCCCTCACCCAGGTGGGCGAGGTGGCCAGCCTCCTCGAAGATGGTCAGCAGGCGGGAGCTCTCGTCTCCCGCGATGGCGTTGCTGACGGCATCGGTCCCGTCCTCCAGCACGGCCGCGTAGCTGGTGGTGCGGTAGCTACCGTCGGCCGAGGCCCCCGTGTGACAGGGCGAGCACTGGCTCGCGAGGAGCGGTCCGATCTCGGTCTTCCACGAGGTCGGCAGCTCCGGCTCGACCACCCTCGAGCATCCCGGCCCGAAGGTGGCGAAGAGCGCGAAGCAGAGGAGTCCGGAGCCGAGGCTCCACTTGACGTGTCCCATGGGGATCCTCCCGGTGAGGGGAGGAGTGTCGCCCAAAGTCGGGGTGGTGTCAGCCACCCCGGCACTCGCCCGGAGGCCTCCTGGTGCGGGCTACTCGTGGCAGTCCGTGCAGACGTTGCCCTCGGTGTGCTCCTCGGTCTTGTCCGAGTGGCACTCCGCCTGGCAGGTCTTCGGAACGTCCGGGTACCACGAGTGCGGCAGGTGGCAGTTGGTGCACACGTCGTGATCGGCCACCGCGTGGAGATCGGAGTCCTTCAGCTTCTCCTGGTGGCAGCCCTTGCAGTCAGCGGACTCGAGCTTCGGCTTGGTGTGCGGCTTGTGGCACTTGCCGCAGTCCCAGGCCATCGGGGCGTCCTTCGCCTCCTCGACGTGCTTGGGGAAGACCTCGGCCGAGACCTGCATCTCCTCGTGGCAGCCCAGGCAGTCGCTCCGGGCGGGCTTCAGGCTCTCCCGGTTGATCGCCTTGAAGGCGTGGCAGGAGGTGCAGTGCTCGTCCATGCTCGTCTTCTCGAGGTTCTCGTGCTTGTGGCACTCGACGCAGACCTGCGAGGGGGGCACGAACTGGTGCACCGAGGTGGAGTGGCAGCGGATGCACTGGATGCGCTGCTTGGTGACGTGCCAGGCGTGGCCCGACTCGGCGAGGACGTGCTTCCAGTTGGGGTCCTCGTTCTTGCCCGCGTCGTGATCGCCCGCCGCGCCGCCGACCCGGTGGCACTCGTAGCAGGTGCTGTTCTCGACCTCGGGGCGGTGCTGGGGCTTCTCCGGGGGCTCGGTCCAGTAGACCCAGAGCTGCCGGAGGTTCGCCTGGATGTCGTTGGCGTGGCACTCGTGGCAGGTGACCTGCTGGTGCACGGAGCCCGCCCACTTGTCATAGGCGTCGTCCATGATGTGGCAGCTCGTGCAGAAGGTCGGATCGTGCTGCACGTAGGAGTAGGTGCGCCAGCCGATCAGGGCGAAGACCGCCGCGCCGACCAGGACGACGATGCGCGCGGTTCGTCCGAGGGAGGGGAGCTTCATGGTGTGTTCCTCGTAGGAGTGCGTGTGGCCCTCCACTCCAGAGGGACACACGACGTGGTGTGAGTCGGTTCTCTTCCCCGGCCGTCGAGGGCTCCCCTCCTCGACGCCCTGTATGTATACGCGGGTCGGCCTCTATCAGGCCTCGCTGGCCGCCTCCTCGCCGCGCTGCGGCCGGAAGATCGGCAGGATCTTGTTGAAGACCAGCATGATGATGAAGGGCAGGATGAAGATGGCCAGGGCCGCCCCGATTCCCTCCTTCTCCAGGAAGTGGGGCGAGTAGCCCTCACGTATCCCGCGCAGGCTCTTGGAGAAGAGCTGCCCGCCGATGACGACGTTCCAGCGCATGGCGAAGACCTGCAGCAGCAGCAGGAAGGACGCCACGAAGGCCAGGGTGTTCGCCACCCGGTCGTCGAAGTGCCGGTTGAGCAGGACGCTGATCATCAGCAGGATGAAGGGCACCAGCGACCCGAGGATCAGCTGGATGCCGATGAAGGAGACCGCGAGCTGCTCGGTGAGCAGGGGCTCGATGATCTCCCACTCCTCGGCGCCCTCGTAGGCCAGCACCACGATCTCGAGGATCTCGAGGGTGGAGGCCATCATCAGGAAGAGCCAGAGCCAGCGGGTCATGCCGCTGATGGCCTCACGGTCGATCTTCCGGCCCGAGAACTTCATCGCCACCTGGTAGATGATGATGATGCCGGCGATGCCCGAGACGATCGCCGAGAAGAGGAAGATCACGGGCATCAGGGGGGTCGACCACCAGGGGTTGGCCTTCAGGGCGCCGAAGATGAAGCCGACGTAGCCGTGGAGGATGCAGGCCGCCGGGATACCGATGGCCGAGAGCACCTTGGTGACCTTGTGGTCGATCGCGAGGGCCTCCGGGGAGGTGTCGTAGGTCCAGAGCGAGAGGGCCTTGTACATCATCCGGGTCAGGCCCCGCGAGCGCCGGGCCAGGAGGATGATGTCCTCCCGGAAGACCAGCCACACCTCGAGGCTCAGGATGATCAGGTAGGTCAGGTAGATGTACCCGAAGCCTGCCATCGCTGATGAGAAGTTCGAGGTGATGAACATGTAGAACGAGCGCTGCGGCTGCCCGAGGTGGTTGAGCAGCGGTAGCGTCGCCACCATGAGGAAGGAGAAGGAGACCGCCAGGCAGAGGCGGGCCACCGGCTTGAACTCCTCACGATCGAAGACGTGGTAGAAGCTGCCCAGGATGAAGGCGCCGGCCACCAGCCCCGTCACGTAGGGGTACATGACGATCATGAGCGTCCAGTGGATGTGGACGTCGTTGGGATAGGAATAACCGATGATCTCGTGCATCAGCGGACCTCGCCGTCGAGATGGAGGTAGTAGCAGCGGGGCTTGGTGAGGAGCTCCTTGGCGAGCACCCCGACGTTCTGGGAGCGGATGATGGCCACCACCTCGTCGCCCTCACGCTTGAGGTCGCCGAAGCGGCGGGTGCCGGTGGGGCAGGAGGCCACACAGGCGGGCAGCTCACCCTTGCTGATCCGGTGGTAGCACCAGGTGCACTTCTCGGCGGTGTGCGTCTCGGGATCGAGAAAGCGGCTGCCGTAGGGGCAGGCCTGGACGCAGTAGCCGCAGCCCACGCAGTGGTCCTTGTCCACCAGCACCAGGCCGTCCTTGGTCTGGTAGGAGGCGCCCACCGGGCAGACCTGCACGCAGGGGGTGTTCGAGCAGTGGTTGCAGAGCTTGGGCACGAAGAAGGACTTCGTGGAGGCCGGGGCGGTCGGATCGGGCTGGAAGCCGTTGAGGCCACCCTGCGGCGAGTCGATGCGGACCTCCTCCAGGCCCGCGATCGCGTAGCGCTCGACCCAGGTGCGGTAGAAGCCGTCGGGGACGTCGTTCTCGGCCTTGCAGCCGCGAACGCAAGAGCCGCAGCCGATGCACTTGGAGATGTCGATCAGGTAGACGTAGGAGTGCTCCTCCCAGTCGTAGGCCTCGTCCTCGGGGGTCGTGGTCGCCTGGGTGGCGCGGGGGCCGAGGAGGACGATCAGGCCACCAGCGGCGGTGGCCTGGCCGAGGACCTCGAGGAAGTTCCGGCGGTTCAGCTTGGCCAGCATGACTAGAGATCCTCCAGGGGTGCGTGCGGCTGGTGGCAGTTGAGGCAGACGTCGCCCTCGAGGGTCTCGCCCTGGTCCTCGAGGTGCTCCTTGAGCACGACCTGGGGGAAGTCCTTCGGCCGGGCCTCGAGCTTCTGGTGGCAGCGCGCGCAGAGCTTGTAGGTGCGCTCCACCTTCATGTCGGCGGACTTCTTCTTCTCCTTGACGTGGGTCGCCAGCGGGGCGTGGCAGCTCTCGCAGGGCACGGTGGCGTGTCCGGCGCCGTCGTGCTGCTCGCTCTGCTCGCCGTGGCAGGACTTGCAGGAGGCGTTGCCGCCGTGCTTCACGGGCTTGGCCATCTGCTCGGCCACGTTGTCGAAGCGGTACCAGCCGTGCTCGCCGAAGGACTTCGGCATGAGCAGCAGGCGGCTGGAGAAGATGGCGATCAGACCGCCGACGATGACGATCACCGCCCGGTAGAGGTGTTTGCTGTGTCGTTCAGGAGCGTCGCTCATCGCTTGCCTCTCCTCGAGGTCTACTTGGGGGCGTCGGACTCGGACTCCCGCTTCAGGACCCAGGACCAGAATCCAGGGGCCTTCTCGGGAACCGGGAGGTCGGAAGGGAAGGGGTCGGAGCCGAGGAACCAGATGCCCCGCGTCGCCGGCCGGAGATCCTTCGGCGGACCCTCCTCGGGGAGGTCCTCACCGGCGACCAGCCAGCGCAGCCAGTTCCCCGCGCCCGAGGCGCGGCGCTCGATCACGGCCTTGCCGTCCTCGCTCTTGGGCTCGAGCTCGTCGCTCGAGACCACGTACGAGATGAGGCTCGGGATCTTCTTGATGAACTGGACGAGGGGCATCTGCCCGCTCCTTGGATGTGGGTTCGAGTTGCGGTCGTCCTGGTACAGAACCTACTCGGTCTGAAGCTGCATCTGCAGGAAGGCCGCCGGCATGTGGAGGACGTGGCAGGGGATGCAGGACTCGGCGTAGATCTCGTCCGAGAGCTTGGTGTACGCGCTGGGGTTCTTGTTCTCCTTGCGCAGGAGCCCACCCATCTTCAGGACGCGTCCCTTCACGGTCTTGTCGACGAAGTACTCCCGGGCCGTGGAGTGGCAGTGCTCGCAGCTCTGCTCGAGGAGCCCGAACTGCTGACCGAGGGACTTCTTGGCCTCGGCGGCCTTGTCCCAGTCACCCTGCTTGGCGAGCTGGGGGAGCACGGCCAGGTTGTTCGACAGCTCCACCATCGTGGTGTGGAAGGAGATGTCGTCACCCGACTCCGCGACCACGGACACTTCCGAGAAGCGCGGCCAGTGGTAGAGCGCCTGCACCTTGAACATCTCGGTGACGTGGCACTGGGTGCAGGTCTGCTCGGCCCCGGCGACCACCTTCTCGAGGGCCGCCCAGTCCGCGTCGGTCTTCACCGAGCCGGCGTCGGGCAGGTCGACGGCGGGGAAGTAGGCCTTCCACTCCGGGATCATGCCGGCGACCTGGTGGTACTTGCGGTTGAAGTCCTGGCCTGCCTTCGACCAGCTCGGAGAGCGGGTGGAGACCGACGCAGAGAAGGATCCGAGCGCCCGCCCGAGCTCGATCATCTCGAGGGCGTAGACCTTCTTCTTGTTCTTCGGCGGGTAGAACTGGGCGAGGCCGGCCGGCGGCGGCGTGACGACACCTCCCGGACCTCCACCACCCGGCGAGCGAGGTGCTCCGAGCGCCTGGTAGCTCAGCAAGCAGATCGTCAGGATCACTCCGGTGGCGCCCGCCAGGGCCTTTCCCTTGAATTCACGCATGGGTGGTCTCCATTCTCGGTCTGGGTGCCAGAGCGGTCATCGCTTCTCGATCTCCCGGATACCGAGCCAGAGCACGAGAGCCCGGAAGGCGATGATGCCGATGGCGGCACCGAGGCCCGGTCCCGGGATGCTGAACGCCTCCCGAGCCGGCGCTGGCCATCCATCCCGCCGCGCCAAGCCCGCGGAGGGCGTCCAGAAAGCTCCGCCGGCTGGCGGCGGACTCGTTTTGTGTATGGCTCATGTCTCCCCTTACAGCCGCTGACTCGCTCCCTATTGCTGCCAGCGGATTTCCAAGGCCCCAGAGAAATCGAGGGGGGTTCCCCGACCTTCGGGCGGCCGGGGATGCAAAAAAGACGCCGCCGCGGGGTCGACCCCGGATTCCCGGGGAGCCTCGCAGCGGCGCCTCTCTAGATGAGGGTGAAAACCCCCATCAGGTGGGCTTCAGATCAGCCCTCCTTGTGGCAGTCCTTGCACTTCGTCGGGGCCTTCAGGTCAGGCTTGTCCGCGGCCTTCTCCTTGTGGCAACCGATGCACTTCGCGTGGAAGGGGTTCTTCTTGGGGGAGGACTCGGTGCACTTGCCGATGTCCTTCTGCTCCTTGTCCTTGTGACAATCGGCGCAGGACTTACCCACGGAGTCGTTGTGGTGGCAGGAGTCGCAGGCGACGCCTTCCATCTCGGCGTGGACCTTGTGGGGGAACTCCACGGCCGGCTTCTTGGTCTTGCACTTGTCGATGGTGACGGTATCCGGGGCCTTCGGATCCTCGGCCGTCGCGTTGGTGGCGACGAGACCGACGGCAAAGGCGAGGGCGACACCAAGGATGATCGCTCTGGGCTGCATCGTTCGCTTCCTTTTCTACTGAGGGGGTTGGGGTTTCTCGGCCGGTTCCTACGGGCCGCCGAGGATCGGAGCAGTGGGTTCGACCCACGTTCGATACGACGTGCCCGGACTACTCGTATTCGTTTTCGGGCGGAACATTTCTGCAACAACTCGGAGTTGGACACAACTCGCCCTGGGGCGCCCTGCGACTCAAGATACGTGCCATGGGGCGGGCTCCTCCTGGGAGTGGGCCTGCGCGGTTTCGGTGGGGCGGAAGCCGTGTTCCAGGCCCCAGCTGCGCGCAATGATTGCAGCCGGCCGGCGCAGCAAACGCAGTCGTTACGCCAGGTCTTCCGGGGCAGGGGCGTTCGGGCGGAAAGGAGCCGGATCTCGAGGTCTCCGGTCCTGGCAAAACTGGCGCGACTTTCGCAGGAGATTGGTGTTGAAAGTCATTCTCAATAAGACTACATTCCACCTCGATGAACAGCTCCCAGAACACCGCCCTCGCCCAGACTCCGGATGGAGCGCCCGCGACCGACTCCGGGTCCGGCGAGCGGGCGCTCTCCGATCGCCGGCAGGTGGTCCTCGTCGGCAGCCCGAACGTGGGCAAGAGCGTCCTCTTCGGCGCGCTCACCGGGCGCTACGTCGTCGTCTCCAACTACCCGGGCACGACCGTGGAGCTCTCTCGCGGCCGCTACGAGGAGGGGGACGCGACGATCGAGGTGGTGGATACGCCGGGCCTCTACAGCCTGCGCCCTCTCTCCGACGAGGAGCGGGTGGCCCGCACGCTGGTCTTCGAGGCCACCGACGCGATCCTCGTGCAGGTCGCCGAGGCCCGGGGCCTCGAGCGCGCGCTGCCGCTGACCCTCCAGCTTCGCAGCCTCGGCCGCCCGATGGTGCTCGTCCTCAACATGATGGACGAGGCCGAGGCGGCCGGCATGAAGATCGACATCGATACGCTTTCCGACCAGCTGGGAATACCAGTGGTGGGGACCGTGGCGGTGAAGGGTGAAGGAGTGATGGACCTGCGCGCGGCGATTGCCGGGCTGCGGTCCGCGCCGCAGGGAGTGGCGGCGTCAAAGCCCCTGCCCGACACCGTCACGGGTTTTCTCTCGGCCTACGCCGAGCTGGCGCCGCCGACGAGCGAGCTGCCGGCCGAGACGCTGGGCCTCCTCCTGGCCTCCGGGGATCCGGAGCTCTGCGAGGCCGCGCGAGGGTGGGGTGAGGGTCACGCCGAGCGCCTCGACGCGCTGGCCGCCGAGCGGCACGGACCGCAGCAGCAGCCGGTCGGCGTGGCGCTGGCCTCGGCCCTCCACGAGGCGGCCCGGGAGATCGCCGCCGGGACCGTCGTGACCCCCCGGCGGGGTGAGGCCGCGTCCGAGCGCCTGCACCGCCTGCTCGTGAACCCCTGGACCGGCGTGCCGATCCTCCTGGGGGTCATCTACCTCGGGCTCTACCAGTTCGTGGGCGTCTTCGGCGCGGGCACGGTGGTCGACTTCCTGGAGAGCGACGTCTTCGGCACCTACGTGAACCCCCACGTGGACGCCTTCCTGCTCTCGGTCCTCCCCGGGGAGAGCGGCGCCGCCTACTGGGTGCGCGAGCTCATCGGCAGCGACTACGGCATCATCACCCTGGGCGTGACCTACGCCTTCGCCATCGTCCTGCCGATCGTCTTCCTCTTCTTCCTCTTCTTCTCCCTCCTCGAGGACAGCGGCTACTTCCCCCGGCTCGCCATGCTGGTGGACCGCCTCTTCAAGCGCATCGGCCTCAACGGCCGGGCGGTGATCCCCATCGTCCTGGGCTTCGCCTGCGACACCATGGCCACCATGGTCACCCGGGTGCAGGAGACCAAGCGGGAGCGGATCATCACGACCCTCCTGCTGGCCCTGGCGATCCCCTGCTCGGCCCAGTACGGCGTCATCGTGGCGCTGCTGGCCGTCTCGGGCGGCGCCTACTTCGGGATGTCCTGGGCCTTCCTCGTCTGGGCCGGCGTGATCTTCGCGTCCTTCCTGGCCACCGGGGTGCTCGCCAGCCGGGCCGTGCCCGGGCGCTCGGCGAGCTTCTACATGGAGCTGCCGCCCCTGCGCTGGCCGCGGCCGATCAACGTGACCGCCAAGGTCCTGGCCCGGATGAAGTGGTACTTCTTCGAGATCCTCCCGATCTTCGTCCTGGCCAGCGTCCTCATCTGGGTCGGCCGGCTCACCGGCCTCTTCGGGGTGCTGACCCGCGCCCTCGAGCCGGTCGTGGGCTTCCTCGGGCTGCCCGCCGAGACCTCCGAGATCTTCCTCTACGGCTTCTTCCGCCGGGACTTCGGCGCCGCGGGCCTCTACGACCTCGCCGGCGAGGGCCTGCTCTCGACCGGGCAGCTGCTGGTGGCGACGGTCACCCTGACCCTCTTCCTGCCCTGCGTGGCCCAGCTCCTCGTGATGTACAAGGAGCGGGGGCCCAAGGCGACGGCCATCATGGTCGGCATCGTCTTCGCGGTGGCCTTCCTGGTGGGCGGCGTCCTGCGCGTCGTCCTGCAGGCCGCGGGGGCGCTCGCATGAGCTGCGACTTCTGCGGCCTCGACTTCGACGTCACCAACTCCCGGGAGGGCTGCGCCGCCTGCTCCGTCTGGGGTGGGGGTGGCTGCAAGTACGTGAAGTGCCCCCGCTGCGGCTACGAGATGCCCGAGCTCCCGGACCTCCCCGGCTGGGTGCAGCGGATCAAGAGCTTCCTCTCGAACCCCTCGACTCCTCAGGAGACGGAACATGAGCGCCCTGCCCCAGGTCATGCCCCTTAGCGTCGCGACCGAGATCATGCAGGAGGAGGGCAGCCTCGCCTCCCTGCGCCCGGGCACCCGCGGCCTGGTGACCGCCCTGGAGGAGGGCTCCGGCGACGCGGTCGCCAAGCTCCTCGCCCTGGGCGTGGTGCCCGGCATGCAGCTCGCCCTCGAGAGCGTGGGGCCCGCCGTGGTCTTCCGGATCGGGCACGCCCGCTTCGCCGTGGACCGCGCCCTGGCCGGCGCCATCCGGGTTCAGAGGGTCGAGAGGTAGGCCTCGACCGCGCGCCGGACGGCCTCCTGGAGATCGTCGGGCACCGTCGGGGTCGGGGTCATCCGGCAGCTCTGGAGGATCTCGCGCAGCGAATCGCAGGTGGAGCGGCAGCTGCCGCACTCGTCGAGGTGGGCCTCCATCCGGGCGCAGGCCTCGGAGTCCAGCTCGCCCTCGATGTGCTCGGAGAAGAGGGTCGCCGTGTCGGGGCAGGCGGTGCCGGGCTGCGGCGCCTCCTCCAGGATCGGCTCGACCAGCTCGCGCAGGGTCTTGCGGGCCCGGTGCAGGCGGCTCTTCACCGCAGCCACCGTGAGGCCCATCACCTCGCCGACCTCCGGCGCGGTGAGCCCCTCGACGTCCCGCAGGACCAGGACCTCGCGGTACATCGGGTCGAGCTCGGAGATGGCCTCGTCGAGGAGCGCGCGCAGCTCCCTCCCCTCGGCCTCGTTGTCGGGGGCCGAGGTGGTGTCGGCGATCGCGCGGGCCTCCTCGCGCCCCTCCTGCTCGATCGAGGTCTCGTGCTCGGGGGCGAACTTGCTGCGGCGCCGCTGCTTGATGCAGAAGCTCCGGGCGATGGCGTAGGCCCAGGAAGAGATCGAGGACTCGCCCCGGAACTCGGGGAGGCCCTTCGCCATGGCGATGAGGGTCTCCTGCAGGACCTCCTCGGCGTCGTGGGGGTCCCGGCACATCTTCATGCCGAAGCGGTAGACGCGGTTCTGCACCGCCGAGAGGACCTCGCTCAGGGCGATGGGATCGCCGTTCCGGGCGGCGTCGATCAGGGTCGTGTCGATGGTGCTGGCCACGGGCGCAAAGTAGGTGGGGAATCGGCGTCCCGCAAGGAGGCGCGCAGCCCCGGGCTCGGATATAGGAGCAGATCATGGATCTGAAGCTCTTCGCGACGACCTTCGCAGCGATCTTCCTGGCGGAGATCGGTGACAAGACCAACCTGGCCACCATGAGCCTCGCGGCGGGAGGGAGCTCCCGCTGGGTGGTCTTCCTGGGGGCGAGCCTCGCCCTGGTGGCGACCTCGGCCATCTCGGTCCTCGCCGGGGACGCCGTGGCCCGGGTCATCCCGCCGATCTGGCTCAAGCGCGGCGCCGGGGCCGTCTTCCTGGTGCTGGGGATCGTCTACCTGATGGCCCGCGAAGAGGCTTGAGCGCGGGCCCCCAGATGGCCTCCCCCGAGCTGGAGGTGCCCCCGCCCCTGGCCCGGGAGGGGGAGCGGGCCCTCGCCGTCGCGGTGGGGACCCCGGTCGAGGAGATCCGCCTGCGGGAGGTCGCCGGGGGGATCAAGCTCGAGCTGGCCCCGGCCCGCTCGCTGCGCCTCGACGCCGAGGGCCGGTGGATCACCGCCCGGATCGGGCCCTGGATGCTCCGCCGGCGGGTGGACGGCGGGATCGTCTTCGCCCGCAGCGACGCCTCCCTCACCGGGCAGACGGGCGGCGACATCGTCGCCCGGGACGCCCCCCCGGACAGCAGCTGGCACCGGGTGGTCGCCACCCTCGCGGCCAGCCTGCGGGCCCGGCTCCGCCACGCGGCCCCCGAGGCGATCGAGGAGCCGCCGGGGGTCCCGGCCGAGGGGAGGACCCGGCGCCTCGCGCGGGCGGACGCGCTCCTGGCGCGGGCCGAGGCGCTCGGGCCCCCGGAGTTCCTCGCGCTCTCCCGGGAGTTCGACCGGGTCTACGCCGAGCCCGTCCCGATCCTCCCTCCCGACCGCTACCGGGATCTGGTCGTCCTCCCGGCCACCGGCTGTCCCCACGCCGATTGCACCTTCTGCGCCTGGTATCAGGACGCCACCTTCCGGGCCTTCGACGGCCCGACCCTCGAGACGCACCTCGACCGGCTCGAGGCCTTCTTCGGGGAGGGGCTGCGGGCACGAGACGGCCTCTTCCTGGGCTCGGCCTCGGCCTTCAGCGTCTCCGACGAGCGCCTCCTCCTCCTCCTGGAGCGGGTCGAGGCGCGCTTCGGCGCCTTCCCCCGGGGGGCGGCCGGCTTCCTCGACCCCCACCACGCCCCCGGGCGGGACGAGGCGGCCTGGCGGAGCCTGCGGCAGGCCGGGGTCGCCCTGGTGGTCGTGGGGCTGGAGACGGCCCACGCTCCCCTGCGGGAGCGCCTCGGCAAGCCAGGCGATCTCTCCGAGCTCGGCCGGAACGTCCAGGCCCTCCGCCAGGCGGGGATCGCCGCCGGGATCACGGTCCTGACCGGCGCCTCCCGGCCCGAGGAGGAAGAGGCTCACCGCCGGGAGACCGTCGCCTACCTCGCCTCGCTCGGGCTCACCCGCCGCGATCGGGTCTACCTCTCTCCCTGGGACCGGGCCCCCGATCCCGCGGCGGCGCTCCGGGAGGCGGAGGCGATCGGCCGGGCGCTGGGGCAGGTGAGCCCGGTGACCCGCTCGACCTACGCCCTGAACCGCTACCGCTTCTACGCCTGAGGGGTCCTCACTCCGGGCCGGCGCCGGTCTTCCCGCCGCGCCGGCGGCGGCCGAGGGAGGCCAGCAGGTCCCGGTGCGCGGCCTGGAGATCTTCCAGGTAGGCGGAGAGTTTTTCCGAAGCAGTTCCGGGCATATCCTCGGTATAGGTGAAGTAGTACGCGAGGTCGTCGAGGATCTCGTAGAAGCGGGTCGCCGCCTCCTGCTGGCGGGGCGTGAGCTGCACCAACTCGTCGAAGCCGGCGCCGTCGAAGCGGGAGCGGATCGGCCGCAGGAGGGCCTGGCGGTCCCGGTGGCGGGAGAAGGCCTGGACCATCGTGGCCTGCCGGGCCTCCAGGCGGCGCAGGACGTTGCCGGCGTCGAGGGTCAGCAGGCTCTTGACCCGGGAGGCCGGGGTGGGGCGCTTGGGGCTCATCCTCCCGGCAGCATCGGCCGGGAGCGGCCGCGGCGCAACCGCCCGACGGGTTGCGTCTTGACCTCGAGGCGGGCTCAGCAGGATGGTGCGCGTCACGGATCCAGTGGCGGGGGCCACCAACCGTGAGAGAGAGTGGAGGGTACTGATGATGATGCGTCGATTCTTCGTGCTGGCGGGGCTGCTCCTGCTGGGGGGTTTCACCGCCGCCTGCGGCTCCCCGACCGACTGCCACGCGGGTGATTCCTGCGGCTGCACCGGCCAGGACGTCTGCGTCTGGAACTGCAAGGGTGGGGACTGCACCTTCACCGCCGACACCCAGGGCACCGTGACCCTGACCTGCGACGATGGGGGCTGCTCCCTCACCGCCTCGGGCCAGAGCACCGTGGCCTACGACTGCGCCGGCGGGAGCTGCACCGCGAACGTGAGCAGCCAGGCCACCGTGAACATGGTCTGCGAGGGCGGCGCCTGCTCCGCCACCGTCAGCGACTCGGGCACCTGCAACCTCAGCAGCTGCACCGACTGCACCTGCGACGACTCGGCCGACATCACCGCGACCTGCGGGATGATGTAGCGCCGGGCGATCGAAGACCCCGCGCCGCTTTGCCCCTCCGGGCGGGCGGCGCTTTCTTCGGCCCTTGAAAGCAGATAAAAGTCTGCTAATCTCTTCCGTCCGGACATGACGACGGACAGCGGCACGGCACTCTGGACGAAGTCCTGCTTCTCCTTCCTCGAGGGGGCGAGCCAGCCCGAGGCGCTGGTCCAGGAGGCCCACCGCCTGGGGCTTCGCAGCCTGGCCCTCACCGACCGCGACGGGGTCTACGGCGCGGTGCGGGCCCAGCTCGAGGCCGAGCGCCTGGGGCTGAAGCTGATCCACGGCGCCCAGCTCACGGTGGCCCACCGGGAGGGGGCCGCCCCCGCGCCCGAGGGGGCCGGGGAGGGCACCACAAGGTGCAACAGGAATCCGAACCCATCGAAGATCATTGGGGAAAATCGGTGGTGGGTCGTCCTCCTGGTGCAGGACGCCCGGGGCTGGTCGCGGCTCTGCCGGCTCATCACCCACGGCCGTCTGCGCTCGGAGAAGGGGGAGAGCCTGGTCTTCCTGGACGAGCTCGCGGAGGAGACCGGGGGGCTCTTCGCCCTCTGGCCCGGGCGGCGATCCTTCCCGAAGGGGGAGGCCGAGCCGGAGGGGGGGCTGCTGCCGGCCGCGGACGAGGCGCGGCTCGAGGCCGAGGAGGCCGAGGCCCTCCTGGGGCTGCGAGCGGCCTTCGGGGAGCGCCTGCACCTGCTGCTCACCCGCCACCAGCACCCGGACGACGCCCTGCGCGAGGCGCGGCTGCGGCGCCTGGCCCGGCGCCTGGAGCTCTCCCTGGCGGCGGGCAGCGAGGTGCTCTACCACGCCCCCTCCCGGCGCCCCCTCCACGACGTCCTGGGCTGCATCCGCCACGGGGTGCGCCTCTCCGAGGCCGGGCGCCTCCTCCAGCCCAACGCCGAGCACGGCCTCTGCTCCCCCGAGGCCCAGGCGGCCCTCTTCGCCGACGACCCCGGAGCCCTGGCGGTCAGCGAGGCCATCGCCGCGGCCTGTGACTTCTCCCTGCGCTCCCTGCGCTACCGCTACCCGGAGGAGAAGCTGCCCAGCGGGCTCACCAGCAGTCAGTGGCTGCGGCAGCTCACCTTCGAGGGGGCCCGGTGGCGCTACGAGGGCCGGGTGCCCGAGCCGGTGCGGGCCCAGCTCGAGAAGGAGCTCGCGCTCATCGAGGAGCTCGACTACCCGGGCTACTTCCTGACGATGTGGGAGATCGTCGAGTTCTGCCGGGCCAAGGGGATCCTGTGCCAGGGGCGGGGCTCGGCGGCGAACTCGGCGGTCTGCTACTGCCTGGGGATCACCGCCGTGGATCCGGTGCGGATGGACCTGCTCTTCGAGCGCTTCCTCTCCCGGGAGCGCCCCGAGCCCCCGGACATCGACCTCGACATCGCCCACGAGCGGCGGGAGGAGGTCATCCAGTGGGTCTACGAGACCTACGGGCGCTCCCACGCCGCCATGGTGGCCGTGGTGATCAGCTACCGCACCCGCTCGGCCATCCGGGAGGTGGGCAAGGTGCTGGGGCTGCCCGAGGCGTCGCTCGATCGCCTGGCCAAGCTGGCCCACCGCCACGACGGCGCCTGGGGCGAGATGCTCGAGCACGCCGGCCTCGATCCCGACGCGCCGGCCGTGATCCACCTGCGCGACCGGGTCGAGGAGATCCGGGGGATGCCCCGCCACCTCTCCATCCACCCCGGGGGCTTCCTCCTCGGCCAGGCGCCGGTGCACACCCTGGTGCCGATCGAGAACGGCAGCATGGAGGAGCGCACGGTCATCCAGTGGGACAAGGACGACCTCGACGCCCTGGGCCTCTTCAAGGTCGATCTCCTCGGCCTGGGCTCCCTGGCGGTGGTCGACCGCTGCTTCGAGCTGATGCGGCGCCAGGAGGAGGTCGAGATGAGCCTGGCGACGGTCCCCGCCGAGGACCCCGAGACCTACGATCTCTGCTGCCGGGGGGACACGGTGGGCGTCTTCCAGATCGAGAGCCGGGCCCAGATGGCCATGCTGCCCCGGCTGCGGCCCCGCACCTTCTACGACCTGGTCATCGAGGTGAGCATCGTCCGCCCCGGGCCCATCGCCGGGGACATGGTCCACCCCTACCTGGCCCGCCGCTCGGGGAAGGAGCCGGTGGGCTACCCCCACGCCTGCCTCGAGCCGGTGCTGCGGCGCACCCTGGGGGTGCCCCTCTTCCAGGAGCAGGTGATGAAGCTGGCGGTGGTGGCCGCCGACTACACCCCCGGGGAGGCCGATCAGCTCCGGCGGGACATGGCGGCCTGGAAGCGGGGAGGGCGGATCGAGGGGCACCACGACCGGCTGGTGAGCCGGATGATGGCGAAGGGCATCGCCCGGGAGTTCGCCGAGCGGGTCTTCGAGCAGATCAAGGGCTTCGGCGAGTACGGCTTCCCCGAGAGCCACGCGGCGAGCTTCGCCCTGATCGGCTACGCCACGGCCTATCTGAAGTGCCACCACCCGGCGGCCTTCGTCTGCGCCCTGCTCAACGCCCAGCCCATGGGCTTCTACTCGCCGGCCACCCTGGTGGAGGACGCGCGGCGGCATGGGGTGGAGATCCGGCCGGTGGACGTGACCTGCTCGGATTGGGACTGCACGCTGGAGCGGATCGACTCCCCGGGGGCCGCGGAAGCGGACCCCGTGAGCCGTCAGCCGTCAGCCGTGAGCCGTGAAGAGGCCCGGATCTCGCCTGATAGACCGATGGGAGGAGCGGCTCTCGAGGCCCTCTCGAACGAGGTCCGGCACCCGGGGGACGCGCGCCTCGCCGTGCGCATGGGCCTGCGCTACGTGAAGGGGCTGCGGGAGGACGCGGGGCAGTGGCTGGCCCTGCGCCGGCGCCTCGCCGGGATCGCCCGGCTGGAGGAGGTGGTCCTCCCCGGTGGGCCGGACGAGGGGGGGCTCACCCGCCTGGCCGAGGCCGGGGCCTTCGAGTCCCTGGGGCTCTCCCGGCGCGAGGCGCTCTGGGAGGTTCGCCGGCTATCGCGGGAGTGCGAGCAGAGCCTGCCCCTGGAGAGCCGGGAGGCGCCCGTGCGCTTCGCCGGGCTCGGCGCCCTCGAGACCATCGCCTGGGATCACGCCTCCAGCCGGCACAGCACCCGGGGGCACCCCCTCGAGCCCCTGCGGCGGGTGCTGCGGGCCCGGGGGCTCCCGGACGCCGCCGGCCTCGCCTCCCTGCGCGACGGTCAGCGGGCCCGCTACGCCGGCCTGGTCATCACCCGCCAGCGGCCCGGCACCGCCGGGGGGGTCGTCTTCATGACCCTCGAGGACGAGAGCGGCTTCGTGAACGTGGTGGTCTGGGAGCAGGTCTACGAGCGCTTCGCCCTGCTCATCAAGACCGAGGCCTTCCTGGAGATCGAGGGGAGGATCCAGAGCCAGGAGGGGGTGGTCCACCTCATCGCCGAGGACTTCCGGATCCCGGACCTGGAGGCGCCCCCCCGGCCCGAGAGCCACGACTTCCACTAGGAGGTGCGGCTAGCAACTCCCGCCGTAGTGGTCCCTGCGGCGGACGGAGAGGCCCTCGCCCATCAGGCCGCGGACCCAGTCCACCACGATGCCCGCGCCGCCGAGGATCCACTCGGCCTCGCGCTGATCCACCACCCAGGTGAAGCCTCCCTCCTTGAGGGAGTGGTCGTCGTCTCGTGGCTCATCCAGAGCCACCCCGAAGCGGGGACCGCCTCAACCAAAGCCTTCGACGTAGAGGCGCAGGGCCGCGGGCCGCTCCTCGGCCTCGAAGAGCTTGGTCAGACCCTCCGCGGCCTCGGGGGTCAGCTCGAGGCGGTAGGCGGGCTTCTCTGCGCCGGGAGGCATTCGCATGGCGGTGAGAGCCAGCGGGGGGGCACGAGGATTCAGGTGGGCTATAGTGCCGCCGACTTTTTTCCCGAACGATGGAGGCCTCTGGGATGAGCATTGCAGGTTGGCGCTGGGAGATGACGGCGGTGGGCGAGCCCCTGAAGCGGACCGAGGTGGAGGCCTTCGAGGCCGGCCCCGGCGAGGTGGTGGTCGAGGTCGCGGGCTGCGGCATCTGCCACACCGACATCGGCTTCCTCCACGACGGGGTGCGCACCCGGCACGAGCTGCCCCTCGCCCTCGGCCACGAGGTGGCGGGCTTCGTCGTCGCGGCCTCCGAGGGTCACGAGGGCCTGGTCGGCCAGGCGGTGATCGTCCCGGCGGTGATGACCTGCGGGGAGTGCGAGGCCTGCCGGAAGGGCCACGGCAACATCTGCAGCGCCCAGAAGATGCCGGGCAACGACATGCACGGCGGCTTCGCCTCGCACATCGTCGTGCCCGCCCGGGGCCTCTGCCCGGTGCCCGTGAAGGGGACGGGGCCGGACGCCACGGTCGGGGAGCTCTCCCTGAAGCTGGCCGACCTCTCCGTCCTGGCCGACGCCATCACCACCCCCTACCAGGCCGTGACCCGCTCCGGGCTCGCCGAGGGGGACCTGGCCATCGTCATCGGCCTCGGCGGCGTGGGCGGCTACTGCGTCCAGATCGCCCGGGCCTTCGGGGCGAAGGTCATCGGCATCGAGCCGGACGCCGAGCGGCGCGAGGCCATGGCGAAGCACTGCGACGCCGGGGTCCTCGACCCCTCGGCCCTCGACCCCAAGGAGCTCAAGAAGGAGGTCAAGCGCCTGGCCAAGGAGGCCGGCGCCCGCCCCATCGAGCGGAAGATCTACGAGTGCTCCGGCACCGGCGGCGGCCAGGGCACGGCCTTCAACCTGCTGGACTACGGCGCGACCCTCTCGGTGGTCGGCTTCACCATGGCCAAGCAGGAGCTGCGCCTCTCGAACCTGATGGCCTTCGACGCGAAGGCGGTGGGCAACTGGGGCTGCGTGCCCGAGCTCTATCCGGACGCCCTGGAGCTGGTCCTCGAGGGCAAGGTCGAGGTCGAGCCCTTCGTGCAGCGCTTCGACGACACCGAGCTCAACGCGGTGCTCGACCAGGTGCACGGCCACCAGCTGAAGGTCCGCCCGGTGATCGTCCCGGTGAAGGGCTAGAGGGGAGCACGACCATGGCACTGGAGATCACGAAGAGCCACGAGGGCCGCCTCCTCACCCTGAAGCTGAACGCCCCGCCGGCGAACATCGTCGACGCGCAGATGATGGCGGCCCTCTCGGCCGCCCTCGACGAGGCCGAGCAGGATCCGCAGCTCGCCGCGGTGATCCTGACCCACGAGGGGAAGCACTTCTCCTTCGGCGCCAGCGTCGAGGAGCACCTGCCGGGCAAGTTCGAGGCGATGATCGGCTCCTTCCACGCCCTCTGCCGCAAGCTGGCGGCCTTCCCCGTGCCCCTGCTGGCCACGGTGGGCGGGCAGTGCCTGGGCGGCGGGATGGAGATCGTGCTCCTGGCCTCCCGGGTCTTCGCCGGCCCGAAGGCCAGGCTCGGGCAGCCCGAGATCCAGCTCGCGGTCTTCGCGCCGGTGGCGAGCGCGCTCCTCCCCGGGCGGATCGGCCCCCAGGCCGCCGAGGACCTGCTCCTCACCGGCCGCAGCGCGGGCGCCGAGGAGGCGCTGGCCCTGGGGCTGGTCCAGCAGATCGACGAGGATCCGCTGGCGGCCGCCGTGGCCTACGCCGAGGCCCAGCTCCTGCCCAGGAGCGCCTTCGCCCTGCGGCAGGCCGTCCAGGCCACCCGCGCCAGCTGGGTGCCCGCCTTCAACGCCCACCTCGACGCCGCCGAGGCGCGCTACCTGGGCGAGCTGATGTCGGGCGCCGACTCGGTCGAGGGCCTCACGGCCTTCGTCGAGAAGCGGGAGTCTGTCTGGAAACACCGATAGCGGGGGAGCGTCCGCTCCCCCGAGCCCCCAGCTCGGGCCGGATCGCGAACTGGACCGCTGCCGCTTCGCCGGCTATGCGCCGCCTTCGCTCGCTTCTGCCATCGGTTGACCGTGCACGATCTCGACCCCGCAGCTAGTCGACCTGGAAGTCGTAGAAGCGGTAGCGCCGGTAGACCTCCATGCCGGTGCTCTCGACCACCTTGCGCATCTTGTCGTTGCGCTCGTCGACCAGCGAGGCCTCCATCCGGCGGTAGCCCGCGTCGCGGCTGCCGTCGATGGCGCGGACGATCATCTGCGAGTGCAGGCCGCTCTTGCGGTACTCGGGCAGCACCCCGATCAGCTTGAAGCTGGAGGTGCGCACGCCGTGCAGGCCCCAGAGGAGCCTGGCCCAGCCGAAGGGGAGGGTCTTGCCCTGGGCCTTGATGATGGCCTCGTTCAGATCGGGGAAGCAGAGGGCGAAGCCCGCGGCCTTCCCGTCGACGGTGGCCAGCTGGAGCATGTGGCGGTTGGAGACGAAGAGGAAGGCCCGCCCGAGGCCGACGAACTGGGAGAGCGGCATCGGCGTGTTCTCGGGGACGTCCCGGAAGGCCTCGACGAAGCACTCGTGGGCCAGGCGCAGGTCCCGGTTGAGCTGGAGCCGGTTGGCCGGCCGCAGCACCAGGCCCGGCAGGTCGACCTCGGACGCCTTCTGGAGGAGGTAGTCGGGGATGGGCTTGGGGCGACCGTCCTCGAAGTACATCTCGATGTCGTAGGCCAGCACGTCGTGGTGCTTCTCGGCCCCGAGGGCCTCGAGGAGGGCCTGGTAGTAGGGCCGCGAGGCGCCGGCGAGCATGGGCTGGGGGCGGTCGAAGCCCTCGACCACGACCCCGACCTCCTCGACCCGGGTGAGGTTGCGGGGGCCGCGCAGGGTGGTCGCGCCCCACGAGCGGGCGTCGGCCTTCACCCGCTCGATCAGCGCCTCGGCGACCTCGGCGTCGTCGATCAGATCGAAGAAGCCGAAGAAGGCCGTGCGCTCCTCGCGGACCCGCTCGTGGCGGGGATCCCGCAGGGCGGAGATCGTCCCCACCGGCTCGCCCTCCCGGTAGGCGACGTAGCGGTGGAGGGTGGCCTCCTTGAAGAAGGGCTTCTTCGGGGAGAGGCGCGAGCGCTGGTAGAGGTCCAGCGGGGGGACCCAGGTCGGGTCGTCCCGGTAGATGCGGTAGGGGAGCGCGTGGAAGTCGCGCTCGGTTCCTTCATCCTCGACCCGCCGAACCTCGATCCCGCTCCCCATGCCCCCAAGCTCTATCATGAGGTGGTGGCTCCCGGGGGGGCTTCGCGGTACCGTGGCCCTCGGTCGAAGTTTTCCGGGGAATTCGACGGGGCGGAGGTCTGTGATGACGGGTCTGGGGACGGTAGGGATCGTGCTGCTCACGGCTGCGGGGGCGCTCTCGGCGCCACCCTCGACGGTCCTGAAGGGGCCGCTCGGCAAGCTGGAGTGGAAGGTGAAGACCACCGAGAGCGGGCTCGTCATCGACGGCACCTCGCCCAAGTGGACGGTGCACCACGAGGCGAAGGCGGACTTCACGCCGATCCTCACGAAGCGCTCGAATCCCGAGGGCCGCAAGGTGGAGATCCGCTACGACGCCAAGGGCGCGGACTTCACGGTCAACGGCGAGAAGAGCCGGATCAAGCAGAAGGGGCTGTGGGACTCGGAGTCGGTGGACATCCGCCTCGGGGCGATCACCGCCGCGGGCCAGACCGAGGTCGAGTTCCCGGCGATCGACACCGACTCGGGCAAGGTCTACACCTTCGGCGCCGAGGTGAAGGAGAAGACCTCCTGCCAGGGCGTGCCCTGCACCCACGTGGAGCTCCACCTCACCGGCTTCTACAAGCTGGTCGGGCCGAGCTGGGACTACTGGTTCGACGCCGAGGGCAAGCTGCTGCGCTTCGAGGCGAAGTGGGGCAAGTTCAAGGCCGCGCCGGCGGCGAAGAAGGAGGAGGCAGAGTGAGGCGCCTTTCGGTCCTGTTCGGTCTGGTCGTGTTCGTCGCTGCTCCGGGGCTGCTCCGCGCCGAGGAGAGCGCGGAGGAGGCGCCGGCCGAGGCGAAGGCCGAGGCGACCCAGGAAGACGCGGTCGAGCAGCCGCCACCCTGGCTCTGGACGAGCGCGGGCCTGGGGGTCTCGGGCTTCCCCTCGGGGCTGATCCTGGACCTCAAGGGCCAGTACCGGGTGCCCCTCTGGAACTCGAAGTCGATCCTCTTCGAGGAGACCTACGCGGGCGCGGGGATGCGCCTCGCCATCACCCCCGCCTTCATCGACGTGGGGCCGCGGCTCTCCTTCGCCCCCATCGCCATCTTCGACGTGGACGTGCAGGCCGGCTATCAGCTGGTCTGGCCCAGCGGCTCGGGGCTCGTGCCCTTCCCGGACCTCACGGTCTCGAAGCTCGAGACCGACCGCAACCCCCGCCACCGGGACGGCACCGCGCCGGCGCGCTCCGGCGCCTTCGGCTACCTGAGCGTGGCCCCGACCCTGAAGGTGAAGGTCGGCCCGATCATCGCCTTCGACGCCTGGGACCTCACCTGGTTCCGGGTGCGGCCGCACTCCGAGGAGACCTCGGACCTGCTCTACGAGGCCTACCGGGACATGATCATCACCCGGAACGACTTCGGCTACGAGCACCAGGCGGCGGTGGTCTACGAGATCTTCGACGGCAAGGGCGGCCCGCTCCTCTGGGTGGGCGCCACCTACCGGGACCGGAAGATGTTCGGCTCGGGGGATCGCTCGATGAACGTCGGCGCCCTGGCCATCTACAAGCCCTTCGACTCGCCGATCTGGCCGAAGCTGGTGGTGCAGGTGCTGCCCTACCTGAAGTACGCCACCGAGAGCCGGATCGGCGGGGGCCCGAACACCGCCTTCCTCCTCTCCTGGGGGCACGACTTCCAGCTGGGCTGGAAGTCCGAGGTGAAGGAGACGGTGGCGGCCCTGCGGGCGTTCTGAGTCTCGTTCCTACTCGTTGCCCCGTGGTTGAGCTTTCTTTCTGTGCCAGATGGCCGGAACAAGAAGGAGGATGAGCCAACCCGGCTCAGCCCCCGATCTCATCGTCGAGCAACCACTCCCAGCTGAGGCCTCGCGCCAATCCTTTCCTTCACCCTGGGGGGCGATGCCTAGCTCTTCTTCCTTGCGGGGCGCGATCCACACCGTGGTTCCAGGGTCCCCGGCTGAACTTGGTCCGAATACCTGAACTGGTTCCAATTGCATGGTCCGGCCCGCCTCAGGCCAAGCCCAGACAGCGCCGCTTTCTCCTGTGGGAGCGGCTTCAATCCGAAAGGCAGCTGGCAACGGGCTCGCAGGACACTCGAACTGAAACGCGATGAACCTGGTTTCGGCAGCAGGATCGCGACCAGTGATGTCAATGCAATTCAGGCGCCGATCATCCGCATCGAGAACTTGGATGCTGGTGACGGGGTCTTCCGAGATGATGTTTTCGGAGAAGTAGATGGATACTTCTGTCGCCGCCCCTGCCCAGGTGTGGGCCGTTTCCCTTGGGTAGAATTCTATTCGGGACACGCCAGGCCGCGACCCACCCACGAAGAGCCCTCGTAGATGTCCTCGCCCCAGGCCTCCACCAGCGCCGCCAGGCCGTCGAAGC